>NZ_JBEZJL010000060.1:0-66692 GCF_040651755.1 Actinomadura sp. NPDC048394
GGCCCGTTTTGCAAAATCGGGCCTTACCGACGCCATCACGGCACGGCTGACACGGCGAAGCCGCGTCGGCTGCTGAGTGGTGGTTTCCCCATCGGCCGGCCGCCGTGCAGGCGTCCTGCATCCGTGAGGGGGACGAGGGGTTAAGTTACGTGGTCCGCGCGGCCTCGTCAAATCGACGCGCCGGGGCGCCGGACCGGGCCGGGGGCGGTCCGGCGTGACGGGCGCCATATCGGGGCGGCGCCGGAATGGCGGACGCTCTCCCTACGCTCTACCGGTCACCGAACGGAAGGACGGACATGACCGACAAGGGACGCGCCCTGGTGCTGGGCGGCGGAGGAGTCGCGGGCATCGCCTGGCTGAACGGGTTGCTGTTCGGGCTCGCCGAGGAGGGCGTGGACGTGACCGGGGCCGACCTGCTGGTCGGCACGTCGGCGGGCTCCGCCGTGGCCGCGCAGGTCGCGAGCGGGCTGCCGCTGAAGGACCTGTACGCGCGGCAGGCCGACCCGGCGTTGCAGAACCGGGAGCTGGTGCCGACGGGGGTGTCGGTGAGCACGGTCATGGAGACCTGGATGCAGCTGGCCTACGAGCATCAGGGCGACCCGGTGGCGGTGCGTCAGGGGCTCGGTGCGCGGGCGCTCGCGGCCGAGACCGTGACGGAGGCGGAGCGGCGCGCGGTGATCGAGGAGCGGCTGCCGTCGCACGAGTGGCCCGCGCGGAAGCTGCTCGTGACGGCCGTGAACGCGCTGACGGGTGAGCTGCGGGTGCTGGACCGCGACTCCGGGGTCGGGCTGGTGGACGCGATCGCCGCGAGCTGCGCGGTCCCGATGATCTGGCCGCCGGTGACGATCGGCGGCGTCCGCTACGTGGACGGCGGGGTGCAGTCGGCGAACAACCTCGCCTTGGCCGCCGGGTACGAGCGGGTCCTGCTGGCCGCGCCGATGGACGATCCGACGCTGGAGGACGAGGTGAGCACGGTGGAGGCCGCGGGCGGGCGGGTCGAGGTGGTCCGTCCGGACGAGGCGTCGACCGCCGCGTTCGGCGCCGATCCGCTGGATCCGTCGACGCGGACGCCGTCCGCGGAGGCGGGGCTCGCGCAGGGCAGGGCGGCCGCGGCGGGGATCGCCGCCTTCTGGAAGTGACCGACCGCGGCCCGCGGCGCCGGCATGAGCCGCCGCGGGCCTCGGGCGCGGTCAGGGGGTGGTGGCCGGTTCCGCGGGCGGGAGGGCGGCGTCCTCGTCCTGCGGGGGCGTGCGCGTGAAGACGTTGAACACGAGGTTCAGCACGATCGCGCTGATGCTGCCGATGGTGATGCCGCTGTTGAGGATCGCGGCGACGTCCTTGGGCATGTTCTCGCCGAACTGCGGGACGACCGTGGGCAGCAGCGCGAGCGCGATGCTGACGGCGACGACGAGGGCGTTGCGCTCCTGGCGGAGGTCGACCTTGGCGAGGGTCTGGATGCCGACGACGGCGACCATGCCGAACATCGCGACGGCGGCGCCCCCGAGGACGTCCGGCGGGATGGACGCGACGTAGGCGGCGGCCTTCGGGAACAGCCCGAGGACGATCATGACGGCGCCGGCGGCGACGACCACGAACCGGCTGCGGACCCCGGTGAGCCGGACGAGCCCGACGTTCTGCGCGAAGCAGGTGTAGGGGAAGGCGTTCAGGGAGCCGCCGAGGAAGGTGGACAGGCCGTCGGCGCGCAGCGCGCGGGTGATGTCGGCGTCGGCGACGTCCTTGCCGACGATCTCGCCAGTGGCCTTGGAGTCGCCGACGGTCTCCACGACGGTGACCATCATGACCAGCAGCATCGCGATGATCGGGCCGATGTGGAAGGTCGGGGCGCCGTAGTGGAACGGCGTGGTGACGCCGAACCAGTCGGACTTGCCGACCTGGTCGAAGGCGGTGTCGCCGAGCGCGTAGGAGACGACCGTCCCGCCGACGAGGCCGAGGAGGACGGCGATGCTGCTGAGGAACGGGCGCCGGAGCCGGTAGAGGACGACGATGAACAGCAGCGTGCCCCCGGCGTACATGAGGTGCTTCCAGCTGCCGAAGTCCTTGCCGGCGGCTTTCGCGGCGGCGCCCCCGGCGGCGTCGGTGAGCGCGTTCGGCAGCAGCACCAGGCCCATGATCGTCAGGACGGTGCCGGTGACGAGCGGCGGGAAGAAGCGCAGGACGCGGCCGAGGAACGGGGCGGCGACGAGGGTGACCAGGCCGGCGGTGATGGTGGCGCCGTAGATCGCGAGGAGCCCGGCGGTGGCGCTGTGCGCGCCCTGCCCGATGGCGATCATCGGGGCGACGGCGGTGAAGGTGACGCCCTGCACGATGGGCAGCCGGATGCCGATCCGCCAGACGCCGAGCGACTGGATGATGGTGGCGATCCCGCAGGTGAACAGGTCGGCGTTGATCAGGTAGACGAGCTGCTGCGGGGACAGCCCGATCGCGCCGGCGACCAGGATCGGGACGACGACGGCGCCGGCGTAGAACGCCAGGACGTGCTGGAAACCGTAGAGGGCGAGCTTGGGGACGGGGAGCACCTCGTCGACGGGGTGCCGGCGCGGTCCTTCTTCGGGCATGCCTGCCTTGCCTTCCGGGGGTGAGTCCGACCAGGTGGAGGGCCTGATCACGACGGCAGAAGATACCGGTGCCGGGCCGTCGCGCCCGCGCCGGGCCCGCTCCTGGCGGCCTGCGCGCGGGGCCGGTCCGGCGGCCCCGGGGTTCTACGAGTCCGCGAGCCACGCCAGCAGGCGACCGCGCGCCGAGCATCGCGACGGGTCGCAGCGTCCGGTCTCAGCGCTTCCTGCGGTCGTCGCCGGCATTCCGGCGGTTCCAGAGGTCGGCCTGGGGGCAGGCGTGAGGCGCGACGTGGGATGAGCGCGGCAAGTCGGCGCTCATCCCACGCGGGAATCCGCTCTAGGCGGGGTCGGTGAAGGCGGGCGGGCGCTTCTCGAAGTAGGCGCGGACGGCTTCGGCCTGGTTGGGCGAGCCGCGCAGGGCGCCGAGCTCGCGGGACTCCTCCAGGTACTGGCCGGCGAGGTCGCCGCCCTCGGCGGCGCGATTGAGCAGGCGCTTCGCGGCGCGGATCGCGTCCGGGCTCTTGCCGGCGATCTCGCGGGCGAGCTCGGTGGCGGCGGCGCGCGGGTCGTCGGCGGTGCGGGTGGCGAGGCCGAGGCGGACGGCCTCGTCGCCGGTGACCATGCGTCCGGTGAAGGTCAGTTCCTTGGCGACGTCCTCGCCGACGAGCCGCAGCAGGGCGGCGGTGCCGGTCATGTCGGGCACCAGGCCCCAGCGGATCTCCAGCACCGACAGCTTCGCGTCCGGCGCGACGATCCGGATGTCCGCGCCGAGCGCGATCTGGAAGCCGCCGCCGAGCGCGTGCCCGTGGACGGCCGCGATGACCGGCTGCGGGAGTTCGTGCCAGGTGTGCACGGCCTGCTGGCCGAGGTTGGTGATGCGGCCCGGCTCGCGGTCGGTGATGTCGGACAGCAGCCGCTTGAAACGCTGCCCGCCGGAGCCGCCGTCACCGCCGGACGGCCCGTCCCCGGCCATCGCGGCGAAGTTGGCGAAGTCGAGCCCGGCGCAGAAGGCGCGACCCTCCCCCGACAGCACGACGGCGCGGACGGAGGGGTCGGCGGCGAGCGCGTCGCCGGTCTCGGCGAGCGCCTCGAAGGTCGCGATGTCGAGGGCGTTCAGCTTGTCGGGACGGTTGAGCCGCACGTCGGCGACTCCCTCGTGGACGTGCACGGTCACGCGGTCGGTCATGCCGGCCCCCTTCGTAAGTGCGGTCTTACTGACCCGATCATCTCAGGAGATGTCCTTGATGACCGCGTTGCCCGCCGCGGCGGCGCGGGCGTAGAAGGCGCGGAGGACCGCGAAGTCCTCGGCGAGCCGGCCTTTCGTGACCATGTCGCCTCCGTCGTGGTCGTGGAAGGAGTAGGGCCCGATCTCCAGCAGCAGCGGGTACCGCTCGCGGACGAGAGCGTCGAGATCGATCCCGCGCAGGTGGGCGTCGACGGCCCGCACCTCCGCCGGTCTCAGCAGGATCGGCGTGTTGAGCCGGGACGTGCCGCCGGTCAGGACGAGCCCGCCCATGACGACGTCGCGGGCGGGGGCCGGTCCGAGCGGGACTCCCCTGGCGTCCTCGTCGTTCTCGCATCCCGTCAGCAGGATGTGGATCGCGTCCCAGGTGCGCGCCGTGTGCGCCGACTCCAGCTCGCGGAGCGACCCGCCCCACGCGTCGTAGAGCCGGCGCAGGCCGCCCCGCAGGCCGTGCGGATGGTCGAGGAGCGCGTGGACCTCGGTCCAGTCGTGGCGGCCGAGCGTCATCCAGAAGCCCACGGCTGCCCCGGGCCGGTCTCGTCCATGACGGACATTGTGCCCGCAGGCGATCAGGTGACGGGAACGATCTCCGCGCGGGTCAGCCGTCCGCCGTCGATGTCGAGCAGGCCGATGGTGCCGTGCGGCTGGCGGCGCCGGTCGGTGGGCGAGCCCGGGTTGAAGATCCGGACGCCGTCGCCGGTCTCGTCCAGCGGGATGTGGGAGTGCCCGAAGACGACGAGGTCGGCGGCGGGGAACCAGCGCCGCATCCGGGCCGTGCGGCCCTTGGCCTGGCCGCTGTCGTGGACCATCGCGACGGCGAGCCCGCCGAGGTCGAGTTCGAGCCGTTCGGGGGCGCCCCACGCCGCGACGTCGGGGCCGTCGTTGTTGCCGAGGACGGCGTGGACGGGCGCGTACCCGGCGAGCTCGTCGAGGACGGACGCGACGCAGACGTCCCCGGCGTGCAGGATGACGTCGGCGCCCCGCAGGTGCTCGGCGACCCGCGGCGGGCACCCCTTCCAGCGCCGGGGCGCGTGGGTGTCGGAGACCACCACCGCTCTCACCCCTCCATTGTCCGACGCCGGGAGCCGGCGGCCTTCGCCGGGGTCAGGAGGCGGGGCGGACGCGGCCCAGCTTGTCGGGGTTGAGGACGGCGAACAGCCCGTGCACGCGGCCGTCGCGGACGTCGAACGCGGTGAGCTGCTCGTTGCCGTCGATGTGCGTCCAGAGGGCGGGCGCGCCGTTGGCCTCGACGATCCGGACCTCGCCGAACCCGTAGCGGGACCCGAGGCCGGTGATGAACGCGGCGACCGCGTCGCGGCCCACGACGGGGCGGAGCGCGGCGCGGACCTTGCCGCCGCCGTCGTTCCAGGCGACGACGTCCTCGGCGAGCAGGTCGGTGAGGGCGGCGAGGTCGCCGCCGCGCGCGGCGTCGAGGAACCGGCCGAGGAGCTCGGTGTGGTCGGCGGTGGACGGGCGGAACCGGTCGCGGCCCTCCGCGAGCCGCGCCTCCGCTCGGCGGTGGTGCTGGCGGCACGTCGCGGTGGGGATCCCGACGATGCCGGCGATCTCCTCGTAGGGCAGCTCGAACGCCTCGCGCAGCACGAACACGGCGCGTTCGGGCGGTGACAGCCGCTCCATCATGTGCAGGGTCGCGTAGGAGAGGGTGTCGGTCATCTCCGCGGTCTCCAGCGGCCCGAACGCGGCGGCGGACACCGGTTCGGGCAGCCAGGGGCCGGTGTAGGCCTCGCGGGTGACGCGGGCGGAGCGGAGCTGGTCGAGGGCGAGCCGCGACACGATCGTCACCAGGTAGGCGCGGGGGGACTCGACCTCGGCGGGGTCGGTGCGGGTCCACCGCAGGTAGGCCTCCTGGACGACGTCCTCGGCGTCCCACATGCTGCCGAGCAGCCGGTAGGCGAGCCCGAGCAGCAGCGGGCGGTGCTCCTCGAACGCGCCGGCGGCGCCTCCCCGCGAGTCCATGCCTACGATCATGCCGCGTGGCGGGAGGCGGCGCCGCCCGTCCCGGCGGCCTCGATGCCGTGCGTCCAGCTCGGGTGGCGGGGCCGCCAGTCGAGGCGGAGCCGGGCGCGGCTGTTGTCGGCGCCGCGCAGCCCGTTCATGAACGCCACGCCCCAGCCGCCGACGGCGAGCCGGGCGAGCGCGGCGGGGGCGCGCTTGGGCGCGGGCGCGTCCAGCATCCGGGCGTAGCCGGTGAGGAAGTCCGCCATCGTGACGGGGGTGTCGTCGACGATGTTCAGGGCGCCGGTGACGTCCTTGTCGAGCGCGGCGACGATCGCGGTGGCGGCGTCGTCGGCGTGGGTGAACGACAGGACGGAGTGGCCGCCGCCGACGACCGGCACCTTGCCGGCGCGGACCTGGGCGGTGAACGACCCGTCGGGCGCGTAGGCGGAGCCGGGGCCGTACAGGTGCCCGAACCGCAGGACGAGGCCGTCCGCGTCGGCGGTCATCGTCTCGAGGTCGATGAGGGCGGACAGGACGGGCGCGAACTGCTTGGGGGTGCGCTCGGTCCACAGCGGCGCGTCCTCGTCGGCGAGGCCGCCGGCGGGCTGGTACGCGTAGGCGAGGCCCTGGGCGAGGACGCGGGCGCCGCCGGCGCCGCGGACGGCGTCGTAGAGGTTGCGGGTGCCCTCGGTGCGCAGCCGATTGGTGAGCGCGAAGTCGCGGGCGAGGTGCTTCGGGTCGAGTGCGGCGGGGATGGCGGTGAGCAGGTTGACGACCGCGTCGGGGGCGGCCTCGCGGACGGCGCGGGACACCGCGTCCCGGTCGAGCGCGTCGGCGGCGAGGGTGCGGCCGGGGCCGCGGCCGGAGCGCGACAGCCCGATCGGCTCGTGGCCGACGGCCTCGAGCAGCGGCATCAGCCGGCCGCCGATGACTCCGGTGGATCCGGCGACGAGAACGCGCATGGCTTCTCCTGATGTCCGTCCCGGCGCGGGGCCGGGAGAAGGTCGGTTACGGCATCAGGACGGGACGGGGCCGCCGGGCGTGACAGCCCATCATGTGATTCAGGTCACATGCCCGGAACCGGGTGATTTAGCCACCCGAGGATCTGGACACCGGTGGGAAACAACTGTAAGCGCTGTGTCATTACACCCTGCTGACCTGCGGGGTTAGGCTCGAGTCCCTCGCGAATCGTCCATGGGATCCGGCCGTACGCCCCCGGCCGCCCCGGCGCGGCGACCCAGCACCGCGAGGATCAGGGGGCGGCCGGGCGCCGAGGTGGAAGACCACTCCCTTGCACCGGCCCCGGGGCCCGGCCGCTACCCCTGCAGGCTACGAGGTCAGGTAGAGCTTGCGGTCGAAGACGCCGGAGCCGGCGGTGCTCTCGCCGCGGCCGACGGCGGCGCCGCTGCCGGTGCCGCTGGACGGGCAGAGACCGCTGCTGCCGGACTCGCGGACGAGCTGGATGGCGTCGGACTTGCCCTGCAGGTCGTCGTCGGGCAGCGGCCGGTTCGGGTTGTCGCGGTTGTAGACGTCGAACGTCAGCCCGTCGGCGCCGCCGGTGCGGAAGCCGTAGACACAGGTGACGGTGAGGCCGAGCACCTGGCCCTTGAGGGTGATCCGCAGGTCGCCGCCGATGGCGATGACGCCGTCGCGCCCGCCCTGCACCGGGTCGTAGGCGATCTGCCCGGACCGGTCGGAGACGCCGCCGAGGTCGAGGTCGGTGGCGGGCGAGCTGAAGCCGTTGGAGGTGTGGCACGCGCCGATGGAGGCGGCGGTCAGTTCACCGGCGCCGGCGGAGGTGGTGGTGCCCTGCATCCGCGCGCTGTCGCAGGTGCCGGTGACGTTCATGCCCAGGAACGTGGTGGAGAAGTTCAGCGTGCCGACGGTGGAGATCTGCCAGTTCCCGGCGTAGGGCGCGCCGGTGGCGGTGTCCTGGCGGATCGTGGTGGTGGCGGCGGCCGCGGGGCCGGCCGCCAGCGCGAGCGCGGCGCACGCGGCGGCCGCCGGGGCGGCGAACCGCGCGAGTCGGGCGGGAGCGTTCACGGGGTTTCCTCCTCGGAGAGGGTTTCCTGCTTCCGCGCGCGGGGGCGCCCGCGCGCGGCCCCCTGCGCGCGGCCCGCGGAATCCCGCCGTGACCGCGCCGATCACCCCTTGTTCATACCCGAGTGATCCCGGAAAGGATAGGGCGGTTCGCGAAAAGGCCCGCAATTCATCGGATTCCGATAAACGGACACCGGAGATCACTCACCTGCCCGCGAATCGGCACTCTCCGAAAGACCGATACCACCGGATCTTACAACGGATCCAGAATTGGAACGATCGCATCGGGAAGAATTCGGCGGGCATGCGGAAACCGGTGGGAAGGCGCGCGGCCGGGCTTGGGAGGTAGTGGACGGACCCGGCCGCGCGCCTGGCCTGTCAGCGGAACGCCGGCGTCATCGCGTAGACGCGGTTGGGCTTGTTGTAGCCCACGAAGACGCGCGATCCGCGGCCCGCGGGGGCGACGGCGAGGCCTTCGCTCTCGCCCGTCAGCGGGATGGTGATCGCTTCCAGGATGGTGCCCGCGCGGTCCAGCACGGTGATCGTGTTGTTGGTGTAGTACAGGACCTTGTCGCCGGACATTTCCAAGCCCTGCGGAACGCCCTGGTAGCCGAGCGGGAACGTCGAGCGGACATTCCCGTCGAGGTCGGTGAAGGCGAAGACGAACGGGCCGTTGTCGCCGGGCCCGGCGTGGACCAGCAATCCGTCGCGCTCGTCATCGACGGCCACCAGGCCGGAATTGCCGAGGGAGCCGAAGTCGATGGTGCGGACGATGCGCGGCTCGCCCGTCCAGTCGACGACGTTCACCTTGGTGGGGTTGGTTCCGCCGCCGGTCGCGACGTAGAGCAGCCCGTCGGCGCGGCGGACGCTGACCTCGGCGGCGTGCCCGACGTCGAGCGGCGCGCTCTCCTTGACCTTGGTGCCGTCGGGGCGGTACTCGCGGATGACGCCCTTGCCGCCGCCGACGTCGAAGCCGACGAAGAATCGGCCGTGCTGGTAGGCGAGGCCCTGCATGTTGCCGGTGTCGGGGGCGTCGAAGACGAGCTCGAAGGTGTAGGAGCGCTCGGCCGCGGCGGCGGGGCGGGCCGTCCCGGCCAGCGTCGCGGCGCCGGCGAGCGCGGCGGCGCCCGCGAGGCCGAGGGCCGTGCGGCGGGTCAGCGGGGTGTCGGCGGGCAGGCGGGTCGGGTGCATCGTGCCTCCTCGTGGTGGGGGTTGCGCGGGGAGTCTCGGGAGCGGTGCCGGGGTCAGGCCGGCCGCGGCATGGTGAGGGCGCCGGGGTTCGCGCAGTGCAGGATGGGCTCGCCGCGCAGATGGCGACCGACGTCCTCGGCGATGATGCGGGCGGCGTTCGCGGCGGTCTGCTTGCTGGCGCCCGCCAGGTGCGGGGTGACGATGACGTTCGGCGTGGTCAGCAGCCGCGACCCGGCCGGGATGGGCTCCTCGGGGAACACGTCGAACGCGGCGGCGAACAGGTGCCCGGACTCGACGGCGTCGCACGCGGCCTCGTAGTCCAGCAGCGACCCGCGGGCGCAGTTGACGATGATCGACCCGGGCGCCATCGCGGCGATCTGCGCGGCGCCGATCATCCCGGTGGTCTGCGGGGTGGCGCGGGCGTGCAGGGAGACGATCTGCGCGCGCGCCAGCAGGTCGTCGAGCGGCACGAGTTCCGCGACGTCGGCGAGGTCGCCGAGACCGTCCAGGTACGGGTCGTGGACGAGGACCTTCACGCCGAGCGCGGCCAGCATCCGGGCGACGCGGCGCCCGACCGCGCCGCAGCCGACGAGGCCGACGGTGCTGCCGAGCAGCTCGACGCCGACGTCCTCGTAGCGGTAGTAGTCGCCGCGCCACTGGCCCGCGACGAGGTCGGCGTGGGTCTGCGGGATCCGGCGGACGGCCGCGAGGATCAGCGCGAGGGTGTGCTCGGCGGTCGCGCCCGCGTTGCGTCCCGGCGCGTAGCAGACGGCGACGCCGTGCTCGGTGGCCGCCTCCAGGTTGGCGTTGACGGGCCCGCCGCGGCTGATCCCGAACAGCTCCAGGTCCGGGCACGCCTCCAGGACGCGGCGGGTGAGCGGCGCCATCTGGGTGACGCAGATCCGCGCGCCGCGCAGCGCCTCGATGAGCCGCTCCTCGGTGCCGGACGCCTCGTCCACCTCGGCGACCCGCCCGAACGGCTCGACCGGCCACGGCAGCGTGAGCTCGGCGAACTCCAGGTCGCCGGGGGCGGCGGCGCGCAGCGCGTCGATGAACAGGCGGTTGCGGACGAACAGGTCACCGGCCGCGAGGACGCGGGTCGTCATTGCAGGCTCCAGGGAACGAGCGATCCTTCGATCGCGGTGTTGAACTCCAGGAGGGCGGCGTCGCCGTCCCGGAGCCGGATCTCGGTCAGTGCGCAGTTGCCCAGCGACGGGAACCGCCGCCGGTAGTCCTTGAGCGGCAGCCCCAGCAGGCGGCACAGCGCGAGGCGGAGCGCGGTGGAGTGCGCGACGACAAGGACGCGGCCGCCGGGATGCCGTCCGGCGATGTCGTGCAGGCAGGCGGTGAAGCGGCGCGCGGCGGCGGCCGGGTCCTCGCCGCCGGGCAGGTGGCCCGCGACGGGGTCGGCGCGGAAGGCGCGCAGCGCGTCGGGGAACGCGCGCTCCATCTCGTCGCGGGTGAGGCCCTCGCCGCGCCCGAAGTGGAGCTCGCGGAGCCGCGCGTCGACGACGGGGTCGGCGCCGATCGCCTTGGCGGACGGCTCGGCGGTGAGCCGCGCGCGGCCGAGGTCGGAGCACCAGACGGCGTCGGGACGGGCCGCCTCCGCCCACGCGCCGAGCAGCCGCGCCTGCTCCAGGCCGCGCCGCGTGAGCGCGACGTCGCTGATGCCGGCGTAGCGGTTCTCGGCGTGCCATTCGGTCTCGCCGTGGCGGACGAGGACGAGCCGCGTCATCGGGCCGTCCTCGCGCGCGCGTGGGCGGCGGTCGGGGCGGGGAGCCATCCGCGTCCTTCCAGTTCGTCGACCATGCGCAGGTAGGCGTCGTCGAACCGGCCGGCGTCGCGCGGCCGCGGGTCGACGGTGGCGGCGACGGCGACCATGCGGGACGCGACGTCGGCGACATCGCGGCCCGGGGACGCGGCGAGGACGGCGGCGCCGAGCGCGGGCTCGGCCTGGCGCGGCAGCACGACGGGCCGTCCGAGCACGTCGGCGCGCAGCTGGCACCAGTACCGGGACTTCGCGGCGCCGCCGGTGAGGGTCAGGTCGCCGCCGGTGGGCGCGCCGAGCAGGTCGAGGTGGTCGAAGCAGAGCCGCTCGACGAACGCGACGCCCTGCAGCACGGCCGCGTAGGCGTCGGCCTCGTCGCCGGTCGCGCCGAGCGTGAACCCGCGGGCGTCCGGCGCGACGAACGGGAACCGCTCCCCCGCGCCGACCAGCGGGTAGGTCAGCGCGGCGGCGGGCTCGCGGGCGGCGGCACGGCGGTCGAGATCGGCGAGGTCGCGGCCCGGGAAGTCGCGGGTGAGGGCGCCCGCGCCGGTGCTGGACGCGCCGCCGGGCAGCCACCGCCCGTCCGGCGCCTTGTGGGAGTAGACGACGCCGAACGGGTCGTGGACGAGGTCGTCGGTGACGCCCTTCAGCACGAGGGTGGTGCCGAGGACGGAGTTCCAGGAGCCGGCGGTGAGGCGTCCGGTGCCGAGCTGGGCGGCGCACCCGTCGGTGGCGCCGGCGATCACCGGCGTGCCCTCCGGCAGCCAGGTCGCCGCCGCGGCGTCGGCGCCGACGGTGCCGAGCGGGGTGCCGGAACGTTCCAGCTCAGGGAGCAGACCGGCCGGGACGCCGAGCGCGTCGAGGACGTTCCGCGGCCAGGTCTCGGTGACGAGGTCGGCGCCGGTCTTGAGGGCGTTGCTGAGGTCGGCGGCGACGGGGTGCCCGGTGAGGCGCCGGTTCACGAAGTCGGCCTGGTGCGCGAGGCGCGCGCCGTCCGGCAGGTCCGGGACGTTCTCCAGCAGCCACAGCAGCTTGGGCAGCGCCCAGGCGGGCTGCATGCGCTGGTAGCCGAGCTTCCGCCACACGGCGCCGCCGGCCTCGTTGATCCGCTCGACGGCTCCGGCGGCGCGGGTGTCGTCGTACATCAGCGCCGGGGTCAGCGGCCGCCCGTCGCGGTCGGTCAGCAGGACGGTGCCGGACGTGCCGTCCACCGCGACGGCCTGCACCGCGCCCGCCGGGACATCGCGGAGTGCTTCGCGGCAGGCCGCGCCGACGGCCGTCCACCACTGCTCCGGGTCCTGCTCGTGGCGGGGACCGTCGCGGCGGCCCGACAGCGGGGCCGTCCCGCCGCCCGCGACCTCCCCCGACGCGGTGACGGCCAGGGCGCGGACGCTCTGCGTCCCGAGGTCGACGCCGACCCAGACAGGTTCGGCGGTCACCGCTCACCCCCGCGCTCGCGCATCGCGGCGAGCGTGGGCCAGGCCGGTGCGGTGGCCTGGCGGATGTCCAGGAAGTCCTGGTAGGTCTGCGCGTAGTGCGCGGCCCGCCCGGGATCGGGTTCGTAGACCTCGCCCGGCCGGACGTACTGCCCGGCCGCTTCCCGCGCGTCCTTGGCGCGGTCGGTGGCGAGCAACCCGACGATGAACGCGCCGCGCGCCCCCGCCTCGGCGTCGGCCGACCGGACGACGGGGACGCCCGTCACGTCGGCGAGCATGCCGAGCCAGAACGCGCTCGCCGAACCGCCGCCGCTGACCCGCAGCTCGGTCGGGCGCGTCCCGGCCGCCTCCAGGCAGTCCCGGACGACCAGGCTGAGCCCCTCCAGCACGGCGCGGGCGAGGTCGGCGCGCTCGTGCTCGACGGTCAGGCCGTGGAAGGCGCCGCGCGCCCGCGGGTCCAGGAACGGCGCGCGCTCCCCGGCGGGCGACAGGTACGGCAGGAACACCAGGCCGCCGGCTCCGGGCGGGGACTGCGCCGCCAGCGCGGACAGCGCGGACGGGTCGTCGCCGAGGCCGAGCGTCCGGCGGGCCCAGTCGACGACCTGGCCGCCCGCGAGCGTCGGGAACGCCCGCAGCCACCGGTCCGGCAGGCCCATCGCCACCGTGAACCCGGACGGCTCGCCGTCCAGGCGCGGCTCGTCCACGACCATCTCCGTGCACAGCGTCGTGCCGAGGATCGTGCAGGCCTGCCCGGTGCCGACCGCGCCCGCGCCGATCGCGGTGGACGCGATGTCGTAGGGCGCCAGGACGACCGGGGTCCCGGCGGCCAGGCCGAGCACGCGCGCCGCGTCGGGGGTGAGCGGGGCGGCCCGCTCGTCGTCGCCGAGCAGATCGGGCAGCAGCGGGCGGGCCCATTCCATCCCGTAGAGGCGGAGCAGGTCGCCGGAGTACGCGCGCTCGCGGACGTCCATGAACGGCGCCGACGCGTCCGAGGAGTCCGCCGCGATCCGCCCGGTGAGCCGCGCGAAGATCCAGCCGCCGCAGGTGAGGGACGCCGCGGACCGGGCGAGCCGGTCCGGGTCGTGCTCGCGCAGCCAGGTGAGGATCGCGTTGGGCAGCCCCGGGAACGGCAGCGACCCGTTCGCGGGGAACGCCTCGGCGATGACGCCGGAGCGCGCCCAGCTCTCGACGACCGCGGCGGCGCGGCCGTCGTTCCACAGGATCGCCGGGCCCGCCGGCTCCCCGGCGGAGTCGACGAGCCAGCAGCCGTCGCCCTGCGCGGTGAGCGCGAGCAGGTCGACGCCAGCGCCGAGCGCGGTGACCTCGGCGGCGGCCTCGCGCACCGCGCCCGCCACCGCGTCCCAGACCTCGGCCATGTCCTGCTCGGCCCGGCCCGGCGCGGGCCGGGACACCGTGGTGGGACGGCGGACGACGGCCAGCTCCGTGCCGTCCTCGGCGTACCCGACCGCCTTGATCATCGTGGTGCCCGCGTCGACGCAGACGACCGCCATCGGCTCTCCCGTGAGGTGCGGAAACAGGGGGTCAGGCGCGGCCGTGCGTCCGCCGCGACCGGCGGGCGACCGAGTCCAGCGCCACGGCCAGCAGCAGCACCGCGCCGGTGACCATGAAACGGTAGGACGAGTCGAGGTTCAGCAGCGTCAGGCCGCTGGAGATCGACTGGATGACGACGATGCCGAGGAGCGCCGCGAACGCGTTGCCGCGCCCGCCGAACAGGCTCGTCCCGCCGATGACGGCCGCCGCGATCGCGTTGAGGTTCACGTCGCCGCCTCCGCTGCTCTGGTTCGACGCCGCGAGCCGGGCCGCCGCGAGGATCCCGCCGACCGCGGCGAGCGTCGTACACACCACGAACGCCGAGGTGTAGACGGCCTTGACGTTGATGCCGGCGCGCCGGGCCGCCTCGACGTTCCCGCCGACCGCGTACACCGACTTGCCGTACTTCGTCCGGGACAGGACGTAGTGCGTCGCCAGCACCAGGCCGAGGAACAGCACGAACATCCAGCCGACGCCCCGGTCCCGGCTGAGGTACCAGACGGCGACCGCGAGGCCCGCCAGCAGGACGGCGCTGCGCAGCACGAGCGTCTGCTCGGTGGTGGCGGGCAGGCCGGCCCTGCGGCGCGCCGCCGCCCGCGCGTGGCCCGTCCAGTACAGCGCGCCGGCGCCCGCCGCGACCAGCGCGTACGCCAGCCACGGCGGGACGAAGTCGAGCTGCGCGAACGTCACCAGCCACGAGTCGAACGGCAGGTTGATCGAGCCCTTCGGGCCGAGGATCCACAGCTGCAGGCCGAGGAAGCCGAGCAGACCGGCGAGGGTGATGACGAAGCTCGGCACGCCGAGCCGGTTGAACACCTGCGCGTAGAACCAGCCGATCAGGCAGCCCGCGGCGGCCGCCGCGACGAGCGCCGCCACGGCGGGCATCCCGTGGTCGACGAACAGCACCGCGGTGATCGCCGCGCTGAGCCCGCTGACGGAGCCCACCGACAGGTCGATCTGCCCGACCAGCAGCATGAACACCACGCCGAGCGCGATCACCCCGACGGGCACGCACTCCATCGCCAGGTTCACCAGGTTCGCGCTGGACAGGAACACCGGGTTCAGGACCTGCATGACGGTCCAGATGACCACCAGGCCCGCGACGACCGGCCACACGCCGAGGTCGCCGCCGCGGACCCGGTCCGCCATCCCGGCGAGGGTGGCGCGCAGGCCGCGGTCCTGCGGCTCTTCGGGCGGCGCCTGCTCCACCGGCGGCGCCGTGGTCAGGTCACTCATCGCCGTCCCCCTTCGTCATCGCGGTCGTCGGGACCTGCTCGTCCGCGGCGGGCTCGGCGTCCGCTCCGGCGCCGTCCTCAGGATCGGGTTCGCCGCCGGACGGGCGGGCGCGCCGGGAGCGGCGGCTGACCACGTTGTCGGTCGCGCCGGTGATCGCCGCGACCAGCTCCTCGGCGGACGTCGCCTCCGCGTCGAACACCCCGTTGTTGCGGCCGAGCCGCAGCACGGCGACGCGGTCCGCGACCGCCTTCACGTCCGCCATGTTGTGGCTGATCATGATGACGCCGAGGCCGCGCTCGCGGAGCCGCTCGATCAGGTTCAGCACCTCGGCGGTCTGCGCGACGCCGAGCGCGGCGGTCGGCTCGTCCAGGATGATGACCTTCGGGTCGCCGAGCAGCGACCGGGCGATCGCGACCGTCTGCCGCTGCCCGCCCGACAGCGCCGCGACCGGCGCCTCCACCGACGGGATCTTCGCCGACAGCTGGCGCAGCAGCTCCCGGGACCGGACCTCCATCGCGACCTCGTCCAGCCGCAGCGCGCGCAGCTCCCGGCCGAGGAACAGGTTCTCGATGACGTTCAGGTTCTCGCAGAGCGCGAGGTCCTGGAAGACGGTCGCGATGCCGAGCTGCTGCGCCGCCGCGGGGCTCGGCACCGCCACCTCCCGGGACTCGAACGTGATGGTCCCCGCGTCCGGCGGGTGCACCCCGGACAGGACCTTCACCAGCGTGGACTTGCCGGCGCCGTTGTCGCCGACGAGCGCGACGACCTCGCCCGCCGCGACGTCCAGGTCGACGCCGGTGAGCGCGGCGACCGCGCCGAAGGACTTGCTGATGCCGCGCAGCGACAGCAGCGCGCCGTCCTTGGCGGCGGCCGGGGCGGGGGCCGTGGGGGTGGGCGTGGGTGACATGACCGACCTTCGTGGATCGTTGCCCGATGCGGGCCGCTACTTGATGCCGAGCTGGGTGCAGCCCGCGGCGTACTCGGCGGTGCAGACCTGCGACGCCTTGAGCGCCCCGCCCGGCCCGAGCAGCACCGTGGCGATGTTGTCCTTCGTCACCACGGTCGGCGTGAACAGCTGCGACGGGGTGTTGAACAGCGTCGCGTTCGGCTTCGGCCTGTCGCCCTTGACCAGCTCGTACGCCGCCTCCGCGGCGGCCTCCGCGACGATCTTGATCGGCTTGGAGATGGTGTTGTACTGGTCGCCGTTCACGATCCGCTGCGCGGCGGCGAGCTCGGCGTCGTTGCCGGTGACCGGCGGCACCGGCTTGCCGGCCGCCTTGAACGCGGCGACGCTCGCGCCGCCCGTGCCGTCGTTGGCCGCGACGACGCCCGCGATCTGGCCGCCGAACTTGCTGATCTGGCCGCTCACCCAGTCCTGCGCCTTGGCGGGCTCCCAGCCGGGGGTGTCGTACTCGGCGAGCAGCTTGAAGCCGGACGGGTCGACCGCGCTGTGGATGCCCTTCTTGATCAGGTTCGCCGCGGCGTCCGTCGGCGAGCCGTTGACCTCGAGGATCCCGCCCTTGGCCTTGGCCTGCTTCAGGTGGTCGACCAGCGACTGGCCGATCATCGCGCCGATCTTCTCGTTGTCGAAGGAGACGTAGAAGTCGGCCTTCGCGGCGGGGATCGGCCGGTCGTAGGCGATCACCGCGACCTTGCGGGACTGCGCCATCCGGACGATGGACGCGGCCGCCGCCGAGTCGACCGGGTCGATCACGATGGCCTTCACGCCCTGCGCCAGCACGGAGCCGGCCTGCTGCTGCTGCTTCGAGGCGTCCGCGCCGGCGTTCTGGTACAGCACCGAGCAGCCGCCGCACAGCTGCTTCATCTTCGCCTTGAACAGCGGCGCGTCGTACAGCTCGTAGCGGGTCGAGGCGATGTCCGGCATGAGGAACGCGATCTTGGCGTTCTTCGCGTCGCCGCCGGTCGAGCCCGCGCTCTTGGACGAGCAGGCCGCGGCGGGGGCGAGCACGGCCAGGGCCGCGGCGGCCGCGGCGGCCGTCCGGAGGGAAAGCTTCGTCACTGAGGTCTCCTCGGTGCTGCGCCCGTGGGAAAGGGCGGCCGATCCAGCGCGGCGGCCGTCCGGGCCGGGTCCGACCGGCCGTCGCGGGGAGAACGTAACACCCAGAACGTTAGAAGTGTCAATACTGCGACGTTAACTAACATTCGCCGACGTGATCTCGTGGCCGAGCGACCGCGGAACACCCCAGGTCACAACTCGATATCGACCGTGCGGACCCTCTAGGCGGCGGGGGGCGTCGTGGTGTTGGTTCTAACATCGCCCATCACAGAAAGACGGGCGGGCCGGGCGCTCAGGCGCGCGCGGCGACCTCGTACTCGACCTTGTGCCGGTCGAGCTCGCGGAGCGCCGCGGCGGACGCGCCGTCGTCGGTGATGACGCGCTCGAACTCGCCCAGCGGCGCCACCCGGTGCAGCGCGGTGCGCCCCAGCTTCGTGTGGTCCACCAGCAGGACGTTGCGGACGGCGCTGCGCAGCATCGCCCGCTTCACCACCACGACCCGCTGCTCCTGGTGGCAGGCGTTGCCCGCGGACACCGCCGACGTCGACACGAAGCACAGGTCGACCTGCAGCGACTCGATCGCCTCGACGCACGAGACGCCCATGAACGAGTTGTGCAGCGGGTCGTAGTCGCCGCCGAGCGCGATCAGCCGGACGCCCTGCACGGGGGCGAGGAGGTTGAGGCAGTCGAGGAAGTTGGTGACGATCGTCAGCGGGCCGGCGTCCTTGATCCGGCGGGCCAGCGCGAGCGCGGTGGTGGAGTCGTCCAGCATGATCGCCATGCCGGGCTCGACCAGCTCCGCCGCGGCGGCGGCGATCGCCTCCTTCTCCTCGCGCATCGACTTGCCCCGGTAGGCGACGCTGCTCTCGAAGACGCCCGAGCGCTGCGCGGTGACCCCGCCCCGGTACTTGCGGACGATGCCCTGCCGCTCCAGCTCGTCGAGGTCGCGGTGGATGGTCATGAGGCTGACGCCGAACCGCTCCACCAGCTCGGCGGCGGTCGCCGAGCCCTGGGCGAGGACCGCCTCGGCGATCGCGTCCTGGCGTTGCGCGGGCCCCCGCCGCTGCCGGTTGGTCATGCCCCGCTCCTCCGTCCGGACGCCGCGAGCGCGGCGGGTCGAGGGGAAGTTAACATCCCTGATGTTAAGACCTCAACCGGCGCTGTCACTCCCCGCGGTGGCGGGCAGGCCGGCGTCGCGCCATGCCTTGAAGCCGCCGACCACGTCGGTGGCGCGGGTCAGCCCGAGGTCGTGCAGGGACGCCGCGGCGAGGCTCGAGGTGTAGCCCTCGGAGCAGAACACGATGACGCGCACGTCGTGCCCGGTGGCCTGCGGCAGGCGGGCGTCCGACTGCGGGTCGAACCGCCACTCCAGGACGTTGCGCTCGACGATCAGGGCGCCGGGGATCTCGCCCTCGGCGGCCCGCTGCGCGGCCGGGCGGATGTCCACCAGCAGGGCGCCCGCGCCGGACTCGGCGTGCGCCGCGCCGGGGTCGAGCCGGTCGAGCCGCCCGCGGGCGGCGGCGAGGATCTCATCGATGCTGCGAGGCATGTCCCCCAGCATGGCATCAGATTCCCTACTGAGCGAATAGGAAATCCGATGCCCGGCCGGAGGACGACCCCTGGCGCTCCTGTCCAGCTCAGCGGGGGCGCCGCTCGTCACGGCGAGATGGCAAGAGCGGGCGGCGGTGAGGTTCGTTACAGATTCGTTTCTTGTCAAATGAGGTAAGGAAGGACAGTTACCTGCACGACGCACATGTCAGAAGGGACGTTCCATGTGCGGCATCGCCGGATGGGTGGACTACGAACGCGACCTCACCAAGGAGCGGGCCACGGCGCTCGCGATGACCCGGACCATGGCCCGGCGCGGGCCCGACGACGAGGGCCTGTGGACGGGCCCGCACGCCGCGCTCGGCCACCGCCGCCTCGCCGTCATCGACATCGAGGGCGGCGTCCAGCCGATGACCGAGGGCCCCGCCACCCTCGTCTACAGCGGCGAGACCTACAACTTCCACGAACTCCGCCGCTACCTCGAAGGACACGGCCACCGCTTCCGGACCCGCAGCGACACCGAGGTCGTCCTGCACTCCTACCTCGAATGGGGCGGGGACTTCGCCGGCCGTCTCAACGGCATGTACGCGTTCGCGCTGTGGGACGCGGGCCGCGAGGAGCTGCTCCTCGGCCGCGACCGCATGGGCATCAAGCCGCTCTTCTACGCTCCCACGGGGAACGGCGTCCTGTTCGGGTCCGAGCCGAAGGCGATCCTCGCCAACCCGCACTTCACCGCCCGCGTCGGCGAGGAGGGCCTGCTGGAGGTCCTCACCAACGCCAAGACCCCCGGCCACGGCGTCTTCACGGGCATGCACGAGGTGATCCCCGGCCACACCGTCACCGTCTCCCGCGGCGGCGTGGCCGACCGCCGGTACTGGGCGCTCACCGCGCGCGAGCACACCGACGACGTGCCGGCGACCGTCCGGCACGTCCGCGAGCTCCTCGACGACATCGTCGAGCGGCAGCTGATCTCCGACGTCCCGCTGTGCACGCTGCTGTCCGGCGGCCTGGACTCCAGCGCGCTGACCGCGCTCGCCGACCGGGCCCTCGGCCGCGACCACGTCCGCTCCTTCGCGGTCGACTTCGTGGACGAGACCGGCGGGTTCGTCCCCGACGACCTGCGCGACACCGCCGACGGGCCGTACGTCCACGACGTCGCCGAGCACGTCGCCTGCGACCACTCCGACGTCGTCCTCGGCAACGACCAGCTCGCCTCCCCCGAGGCGATGCGCACCGTGCTGCGCGCCCGCGACCTGCCCGCGATGGGCGACATGGACAGCTCCCTGTACCTGCTGTTCGCCGAGATCCGCAAGCAGTCGACGGTCGCGCTGTCCGGCGAGTCCGCGGACGAGGTGTTCGGCGGCTACCGCTGGTTCCACGACCCCGACGCGGTCGCCGCCGACGCGTTCCCGTGGACGTCCGCGGCGCTCGGCCAGGGCCTCGACCTGCTCGACCCGGAGCTGCGCGCCAAGGCCGACGCCTACCAGCGCGACCGCTACCACGAGGCGCTCACCGAGGTGCCGCACCTGCCGGACGCCTCCCCGCACGAGCGCCGCATGCGGGAGATCTGCTACCTGCACCTCACCCGGATGGTCCGGCTGCTCCTCGACCGCAAGGACCGGATGAGCATGGCCGTCGGCCTGGAGGTGCGCGTCCCGTTCTGCGACCACCGCCTCGTCGAGTACGTGTTCAACACCCCGTGGTCGCACAAGACCTACGACGGCCGCGAGAAGAGCCTGCTGCGCGGCGCGGTCGCCGACGTGCTCCCCGACTCCGTCGTCCGGCGCCGCAAGAGCCCCTATCCCGCCACCCAGAACCCCGGTTACGAGCAGGCCGTCCGCGACCGGCTGCGCGCCGTCGCCGCCGACTCCTCCGCTCCCGTCCGCGACCTCCTCGACCCGGACGCGGTGCGCGCCGCGCTCGACCGGCCGCTCGGCAAGGCCAGCATCCAGCGCGACCGCGTGCCCATCGAGCGCGCCCTGGCGTTCGCCGACTGGCTCGACGAGTACCGTCCCGCCCTCGCCTGACCCGGCACCCGTGCGGGCCGGGGCGGTGGCGCCGTCCCGGCCCGCGCGGGCGGGGTTCACACCTCGACGACCCGCAGCGCCGCGTGGTTCCTGGTGTTCAGGTAGAGCTTCTCCTTCGTCCCGTCCTGCTCCAGTTCGAGGACGAGCCGGTAGCGGTACAGCCCGGGCCGCGCCGTGCTGCGGATCGCGCCGGCCCAGTAGTAGTAGATCGGCGTGTAGGGCGAGCGCATCAGGTCCGGCATCCCGTAGATCTTGAGCTCGGTCATGATCCGCTGCTCGGCGACGTCCTCCTCGTCGCCCCGCTCGGTGTCGAGGAACACCAGGTTGTTGATCTTCGGCATGGGCGGCCAGGTGCCGTCCGGACGCTTGTGCATCTCGATCGGCCGGATGATCCAGTTGACCACCTGGCCCTGCTTGCAGATCGTCTCCAGGTGGTCGGTGCCCTGCCCGACGCCGCCGACGCTGTTGTCCATCATGAACAGCGCGTCGTCGAGCGAACCGGTCTCGCAGGCCCGTTCCATGTTGACCAGCGTGACGACGTTCAGCTGGACGGAGTTGAGCTGGCCGCGGGTCTCGGTGGTCATCGGCGCTCCTTCCCTGCGGCGGCCTGGCCGACCAGGGCCGGCGACGACACGGCGAACGGCTCGGTGACGGTGCCGAGCCGGAACTTCAGCCGGTACGGGACGGGCTCGGCGACGTGCCGCTTCACCGTCCCCGTCCAGTAGACGATGTCGGTGTTGGGGTACACCTTCCGTTCGGGCGTGCAGATCTTGTCGTCGATGACGATGCCGTCGATGGCGGCGTAGGTCTCGCACTCCAGCACGACGACGTTCCAGATCAGCGTGTCGCCGGAGCTGACGCGGGTGCGCAGGTCCGCGGTGCCGAACCCGGTGGACCCGGCGGTCTTGTTCGTGTCGTACAGGAAGAGGTTCCCCTCCAGTTCTCCGGTGGCGAGGGCGGCGACCGGGTCGACCACCGCGGTGATCGTCACGGGCCGGGACTCGGGCGGCTTGGCCTTGCTGGGCATCGGCTCTCCGTTTCGGCTCGGTCGGCGGGGCTCAGGGCATCGGCAGCACGCCGAGGCCCCCGCCGGTGAAGGCGTTGCGCTTGGGGTCGCTGGTGACCTTGATGGCGGAGTCGCAGGTGTAGTCGACCGGCTCCCAGGCCGGCTCGCCGTTGCGCCACACCAGCTCGTGCAGCTGGACGTGCATCGTGTACCGGTAGGTGCCGGGACGGGACGTGTCGACCGACGCGGCCCAGTACCAGCCGTCCGACACCATGTCCGGCGAGCCGTACTGCGCCGGGTACATGATCTTCTCTTCCACGGCGGGCCCGGTGATGTCGGTGATCACCGGGTTGGGGTGGTTGTAGGCCTGCCCCTCGCCGGTGACGACGTTGCCGGTGACGTCGAGGACCTTGTTCGTGGCGGGAGCGCGCCCTCCGCGCGGCCGGCGGGCGCGGGCGCCGACGCGGCGGCGCAGCCCCTCCAGCTCGGCGGCGGTGTCGACCGAGGGGTCGGCGGCCCGGTCGGCGACGCCGGCGATCTCCTCCAGCGCCTCCTGGTCGGTCGCCTGGGCGCGGTCGGAGTGGTAGCCGCGGGGCACGGTCGGCGGGATGGAGCCGAGGCTGGCCGGCAGCCAGTTCAGCACCTGCTCGGTGGCCTGCGATCCGTCGGCCCAGTAGGTGCCGGGGCAGATGGTCACCAGGTCCGCGGTGCCCTGCCCGGTCGAGCCGAGGAACTTCATGTTGTCGAAGAAGTAGACGTTGCCGGTCAGCGTCCTGGCCTGGAGCGCGTTGGCGATGTCGACGAGGACGATGATCCCTTGCTGCTGGGCCATGGCTGCCCCTTCCGGGTCGCGGGTCGGGTCACGCGCACATCAGCGCGGGCGTGTCGATGTGCAGGACGCTGTTGCGGCCCTCGTGCATCTGCACCTCGAGCCGGTACCGGTAGGGCACGCCGCGCACGAGGTGTCCGGGGACGATCCCCTCCCAGACCTCGAGGTCCAGGTTCTCGCCGCCGCCCGCCTGCCCGCCCCGCGCCTCGGGGGCCGCGGCGGGCTCGGAGCCGCCGCCGGGCGGCAGGAAGGTGATGGCGGAGATCTCGGCGGTGGTCTGGACGTCCACCGCGACCGCGGTCCACTTCACGACCTGTCCCGGCACGACGATGGTGCACAGGTCGACGGTGCCCTGGCCGGGGCTGTCGAAGGAGCCGTCGTCCACCAGGGAGAGGTTGCCGTTGTGCAGGGTCCTGTCCGAGAGGGCCCCGACGGCGTCCACGAGGACGACGATGTTGACGTGCGGATTCACTGGCACTCCTGTTCTGGGCGGTGCGTTTTCCGGGCGGTGCGGTTCCCCGGCGGTGCGGTCCGGGCCGGGTCCGCCCGTTGCCTGGCGTCACCCCCGGTCGCGGACCAGGGGGACCTTGCCGACGGCCGTCCGCTCGATCTCGGGGGACGAGCGGGGCACGAACGCGAGGTGGAAGCGGTAGCCGGTGCGCTCGACCGCCGCCTGGGTGGCCTCCCGGTCGTTGAACAGCGACAGGGAGCGGGGCAGCGCGCCGGCGAACACCCGCTGGACGCCGGACGGGCCGAGCACGGCGGACACCGCGTGCGCGAGGCCGTCGGCGTCGTCGACGGCGGCGAGCAGCGTGATGGTCTTGCCTTCGCGGTGGTTGACGAACTGGACGTCGTGGGCGGCCTCGTCCAGGTCGACTCCGGTGGCCGCGCGCAGGTCCTCGCGGACGGCGGCGTAGGCGAGCGCCGCCGAGTACTGGCTGTCGTTGATGTGCAGGACGTCGCCGGTGCGGCCGGCGAACTCGAACCGGCCGGTCTTCAGGCCGGGCCCGTCGAGGGCGGGCCGGCGGATCATCCGGTCGCCGAGCTTGAGCCGCAGCAGCGGCGCCTCGTGCGCGTGCAGGCGGGTGACGACCAGCTCGCCCTCTTCCCCCTCGGCGACGGCGCGGCCGTTCTCGTCGACGATCTCGACCAGGTGCAGGCCGGGGACGGCGGCCAGCCAGGGCGAGTCGTCGGTGAGCTGGAGCCCGATCGTCTCGGCCTGGGTGGCGGCGAAGTAGCTGAGGATGGCGACGTTGGGGTAGACGGCGCGCAGCTCGGCGCGCTTGCGGTGCGGCAGCACGCCGCTGCCGTACATCGCGACGCGGAAGCTCTCGCGCGCCTCCCGGCTCAGCCCGGCGCCGAGGTCGCCGAGGATCGCGATGCCCGCCGAGATCCCCATCATGGCCTTGGGGCCGGGGTAGGAGAACATGTGCTGCAGCACCGGCGCGGTGACGGGGCCGGCGCCGATGTAGTTCACGCCGGGGACCTGCTGCAGGACGCCGCCGACCATCGTCCCGCTGCTCCACATCTGGTAGTCGGCGAGGTTGGTGAACAGCCACTTCGGGTCGCCGCCGGGCAGGTGGTCGCGGAGCTGGTAGGCGCCCATGAAGGCGCCCGCGATCCGGTAGGTGTCGCGCAGCTCGCGCAGCGAGTAGACGATCTCCAGCGGCATCCCGTCACTGGTGCCGCCGCTGGCCACCACCTCGAACCCGCCGTGCCCGAGCGGCACGACCATGCCGGGGCGGGCGCCCATGAACATGTCGCGCTGGACGGTCTTGTCCGACAGCGGCACCCGCTCCCACTCCTCGTAGGAAGCGGGCGCGCCGGTGACGCCGGAGGCGGCCAGCCGCTCGCGCCACAGCGGGTTGAGCAGCATCGTGTTGATCATCTGGCCGAGGCGGCGGAGCACCAGGGCGTCCTGGATCTCGTGCGGTGTCTCGCTGTAGGGGACGCCGCAGATCCGCTCGCATTCGCGCATCTTGCTCGCGAACGACGGCAGCGCGCGGACGTCCTCCACCGACCACGGCCGCATCTCCTCTTCGGGGATCAGCCGCGCGGCCAGTTCCGCGCCGTCTCCGGGTGATCGCCCGGGTGGGGCGAGGATCATCGAGGTCATAGGCCTTCTCTCCTGTTCGTCACGGTTGGTGATGCGGGGGTTGTGCGCGGGCGCGTTCTGGGGCGGCCGGGGGCGTCAGGCGGGGTCGTCGCGGAGGAGGCGCTCGCCGGTGGTCCTGATCTCGGCGAGCAGCATCCGGAAGTGCTCGGGGGTCACCTGGTGGTTCATCAGGACGACGCGCAGGGCGGCGACGCCCCGGACGTTCACCTTGGAAATGAAGAACCGGCCGGCCAGCCTGACCTGTTTCCTGATCCGGAGTTGCAGGCGGTGGACGCGGTCGTCGTCGATTCCCTGCGGGCGGTACCGGAAACAGAGAATGTTCGCCTCCGGCTGGTGCAGGGTCTCGAAATCGGGGTCGTCGAGAAGGACACGGTAGGCCTCGTTCGCGGTCCGGCACAAATGCTCGATCTTTTCGGCGAACAATGCGCGCCCGTACATCGCCCAGAGGGTCCACAACGGCATGATCATCGGTCGTTTCGTGCACTCGACGTTCTTGTCGCCGTTGTCGAACTCGCAGTGCGCGTCCGGTTCCTCGTCGGAGACGTAGCTGGCGGTGCTGCGGTGGAAGGCGCCGGGGGCGTCCCGCGCGTCGCGGTAGAACAGCATCGTGCAGGGCGCGGGAACGAACATCAGCTTGTGCGCGTCCCAGGTCAGCGAGTCGGCCTTCTCGATGCCGCGCAGCCGGTGCCGCAGCGCGTCGGACACCAGCAGGCTGGCGCCGTGCGCGCCGTCCACGTGCAGCCAGATGCCGCGCGCGGCGGCGACGCCGGCCAGCTCGTCGATCGGGTCGAAGGCGCCGAGCGCGGTGGTGCCGGCCGACGCCACCAGGCAGAACACCTCCAGGCCGCGGCGCTCGGCGGCGGCGAGCGCCGCGGGCACCCGGCGGGCGGCGATCCGGCCGCGCCGGTCCACCGGGAGCCGGACGATACGGGACTCGCCGATGCCGAGGATGCCGGCCGCGCGGGTCACGCTGTAGTGCACGTCCTCGCCGACCGCGATCGCGGGGCGGCCGCGGCCGCGGTGCTCGCCGCGCGCCCAGATGCCGGGGCAGCCGCGGTTGCGGGCGGCCAGCAGCGCGGTGAGGTTGGCCAGCGAGCCGCCGGACGTGGTGACCATCGCGAACCGGCCCGGCTCCCAGCCGATGAAGCGGTTGAGCTCCTCGGCCATGATCCGCTCGGCCGTGATCGGCAGCTGGCCGGCCTCGTAGTAGGTCGACGGCTGGTTGACGACCGAGCCGACGAAGTCGATCACGCCCGCGAGCGGGACGGTGCCGGAGAACTGCCGGCCCATGTAGCCGGGCGAGTGCACCTGGATCCCGGTGCGCAGGTAGAGGTCGACGATCGCGGCGAGCCGCTTGTCGTCGAAGTCGGCGATGCTCTCCCGCTCGGTGGTCATCAGCGCCCGCGCGGCCCGCGACAGCGCGCCGGGGTCCGACAGCTCCAATCCGCGCACCGACAGGTCGGCCAGATGCGATTCCAGCCGGGCGGCGACCGCCTCGGAATTCCTCCGGAAGAGGGCCGGCTCGAATGCGGCGAACAGCGACTCCTTCGAGTCCGTCCAGTGCGACAAGGTCGGCGGGCATTCTTCCGAAACGTCGGTCACGTTGTCGCCCTCCATTTTCTGACCACTTAAGAAACTCATCTGACACGGGCGAGTGTAGGCAGAATTCGACATGCGCAACAAGGGCATGTAGTGCTAACCATGGGGACACCGCCGCCTTTGGGCGGACGACGCTTTGATCAATGCAGAATGCCTGCTTTGTCGCCTTTAAACGGCTCTTCACCGAAAGGCGAGCGCGCCGCGCGGGCACCCGCCGCGCGCCGCCCGGTGACCGCGCTCGGGACGGCGCGGTACTACCGTCGAGGCCAGGGGCGCCGCCTCGGCGCGGCGGCCCGGGTCCAGGGCGAAGGGGCGGATGTGGGCGATCACGGCGGTCTCGTGGCGGCGCTGCGGCGCGCCGGGGTCAGCGGGGTGGACGACTCGGCGCTGGCCCGGTCGATGTACGCCTCGGACGCCTCGCTGTACCGCGTCCCGCCCGCGGTCGTGGTGACGCCCCGCGACACCGCCGAGCTGCCCGCGGTGCTGGCGGTGTGCCGGGAGTTCGCCGTGCCGCTGACGATGCGGGGCGCGGGCACGTCCATCGCGGGCAACGCGGTCGGCCCCGGCGTGGTCGTGGACGCGAGCCGGCACCTGAACCGGGTGCTTGAGATCAACCCTGACGCCGGGACGGCGCTGGTCGAGCCCGGCATCGTGCAGGCGCGGCTGCACCAGGTCGCGGGCGCGCACGGGCTGCGGTTCGGGCCCGACCCGTCCACCCGGACGCGCGCCACCCTCGGCGGCATGATCGGCAACAACGCGTGCGGGTCGCGGGCGCTCGGCTACGGCCGCACCAGCGACAACGTGCTCGGCCTGGACGTGGTCGCCGGGACCGGGGAGCGGCTGCGGCTCGGCGACGTCCCCGGCGGCCCGGCGGAGAGCCCCCTCCTGGAGCGCCTGCGCGGGCTGGTGGGCGGGAACCTCGCGCTGATCCGCACCGAGTTCGGGCGGTTCGGCCGGCAGGTGTCGGGCTACTCGCTGGAGCACCTGCTGCCGGAGAAGGGCTTCGACGTCGCGCGGGCGCTGGTCGGCAGCGAGGGGACCCTCGCCGTGACGCTCGCGGCGCGGCTGCGGATGGTCCGCGAGCCCGCCCGCCGGCTGCTCGTCGTGCTCGGGTACGGGTCGATGGCCGAGGCCGCCGACGCCGTCCCGGCGATCCTGCCGCACGGCCCGGTCGCCTGCGAGGGGCTCGACTCGCGGATCACGAACGTGGTGCGGGAGCGGCGCGGCCCGGACGCGGTGCCGCCGCTGCCCGAGGGCTCGGGCTGGCTGCTGGTGGAGCTGGCCGGCCCGGAGATCGGGCCGCTGCGCGACACCGCCCGCAAGGTCGTCGCCGAGTCCGGATGCGCCGGCTCGATGCTGGTCGAGGACATGGCGCTGGCGGACGCGCTGTGGCGGATCCGCGAGGACGGCTCGGGCCTGGTCGCGCGCACCCCGGACGGACGGCAGGCGCACGCGGGCTGGGAGGACGCGGCCGTTCCGCCCGAGCGGCTCGGCTCCTACCTGCGCGAGTTCGAGGCGCTCCTCGACGGGCACGGCCTGTTCGGCGTCCCGTACGGGCATTTCGGCGACGGCTGCGTGCACGTCCGCATCGACTTCCCGTTCGACCGTCCCGGCGGCACCCGCGTGTTCCGCGACTTCCTCAACGAGGCGGCGGCGCTCGCGGCGCGGCACGGCGGCACGATGTCCGGCGAGCACGGCGACGGGCGCGCGCGCGGCGAACTGCTGCCGCACATGTACTCTCCCGAGGCACTCGACCTGTGCGCGCAGGTCAAGGACCTCTTCGATCCCGACGACCTGCTGAATCCGGGGATCATCGTCCGGCCCGCTCCGGTGGACGCCGACGTGCGGATGGCGGGCATCGCCCCGGTCACCCGCGCGCAGCTGCCGGCGCTCGGCCTCGCCTACCGCCACAACGGCGGCGACCTGTCACGGGCCGTGCACCGCTGCACCGGCGTCGGCAAGTGCCGCGCCGACAACACCGGGACCGGCGGCGTGATGTGCCCGTCGTACCTCGCTACCCGCGAGGAGAAGGACACCACGCGCGCGCGGGCCCGCGTCCTGCAGGATGTCGTCTCCGGGCATCTCGGTCCCGACGGCTGGAAGTCCGAGGCCTTGCACGACGTCCTCGATCTGTGCCTGTCGTGCAAGGGGTGCGCGTCCGACTGCCCCACCGGCATCGACATGGCGTCCTACAAGGCCGAGGCGCTCCACCAGCGCTACCGCCGCAGGATCCGGCCCCGCGCCCACTACGCGCTCGGCCTGCTGCCACGCTGGACGCGCCTGGCGGCGAAGGCGCCCGCCGCCGTTACGGTGGTGAACGCCGCGATGCGGTCGCGGGCGCTGCGTCCGCTCGTCGCCTGGGCAGCCGGCATCGACCGGCGTCGCTCGCTGCCCGCCTTCGCGCCCGTCACGTTCCGCCGCCGGTTCGCCGCCCACCGCAGCCCGGCGGGCCGCAACGGCGAGGTCGTCCTGTTCGTCGACACCTTCACCGACGCCTTCTCCCCCGACGTCGCCGACGCGACCGTCAAGGTCCTCGAACACGCCGGCTACCGCGTGACCGTCACCGAGCGGCCGGTCTGCTGCGGCATCACGTGGATCTCCACCGGGCAGCTCGACGGCGCCCGCGCCCAGCTCCGCCGTACCGTCCGGACCCTCCTCCCGCCGGTGCGGCGCGGCGCGAAGGTCGTCGGCATGGAGCCGTCCTGCACCGGCGTGCTCCGCTCCGACGCCGAGGAGCTCCTGCGGGGCGTGGACGCGGCCGCCGCCCGCGAGGTCGCCGCCGCCACCCGCACCCTCGCCGAGCTGCTCGGCGAGACCCCGGACTGGACGCCGCCCGACCTGTCCGGCGTCACCGGGATCGCGCAACCGCACTGCCACCACCACGCCGTCATGGGCTGGACGAAGGACGCCGCCCTGCTCGAGGACGCCGGCGCCGCGATCGCCCGGCTCGGCGACTGCTGCGGCCTCGCCGGGAACTTCGGCGTCGAGAAGGGCCACCACGACGTGTCCGTCGCGATCGCCGAGCACCGGCTGCTCCCGGCCGTCCGCGAGGCCGCCGAAGGCGACGTCGTCCTCGCCGACGGCTTCAGCTGCCGCACCCAGCTCGCCGACCTCGCGTCCAGGCGGGGCGAGCACCTGGCCCAGCTCCTGGCCCGCCACCTCCCGGAGTGACGTCAGCGGCGGGCGAGGGTCCGCGACAGGGTGAGGGCGGCTGTGTGGACGGCCGGCGCGACGGCGGCCAGGCGCATGCGGTTGGACCAGCCGGACACCGACAGCGCGCCGATCGCCTCGCCGTCCGGGCCGAGGACGGGGCTCGCCGCGCAGAGGATGCCGTTGCCGGACTCCTCCCGGTCGTACGCGACGCCCTCCTCGCGGATCTTCGCCAGCTCGCGGGTGAACAGCCCGGGCGCGACCACGGTGCGCTCGCCGACCTTGACCAGCCCCGCGTCCAGCACCCCCTGGACGACCTCCGGCGGTGAGAACGCGAGGATCGCCTTGCCGACGCCGGTGGCGTGCGCGGGCAGCCGCCCGCCGACCTGCGACGGCATCCTCGGCGCGTCGGACGCGCCGAGGATCTCCACGTACACGACCTCGGCGCCCTCCAGGACGGCGAGGTGGACGGTCTGCCGCGTCGCCTCCCGCAGGTCCGACATGTACGGCACGGCGGCGTCCCGCAGGACGCGCTGCCGGGGCACCCGCTGGCCGATCTCGAACAGCCTGAGGCCGAGCCGCACCCGCGTCCCCTGCCGCTCCAGCAGCCCCGCCTCCACCAGGTCGAGGGCGATCCGGTGCGCCGTCGAGCGCGGCAGGCCGCTGCGGCGGGCCAGCTCCGCCGCGCCGAGCCCGTCGTCGTCCGCCCGGAAGGCGGTCAGCACCGCGACGGCGCGGCGCAGGAAGGTGTCGTCGGACGGCATGGCCTCACTGTAGAAGACGTGTCCCACCACGCGGGACGGCCGCGTTGCCCGGACGGCCCCCGGCGCGGAAGGCTCGGTGCCAGAGACGACCGAAAGGAAACGGCCATGGACCCGGGTTCAGTGGAGAAGGCTTCGAGGGCCCTCCTCGACGCGTACGCCTCCGGCGTCCCGATCGCCCCGCTCACCGCGTCGCACCCCGGCATGACGGTGGACGACGCGTACGCCGTCCAGCGCGCCCAGTCGGACGCGTGGACCGCCGCGGGCGCCCGGATCAAGGGCCACAAGGTGGGGCTGACGTCGGCGGCGATGCAGCGCCAGATGGGCGTGGACCAGCCGGACTTCGGCGTCCTGCTGGACTCGATGTTCCTGCCGGAGAGCAGCCCGATCGACACGGGCCGCTTCCTGCAGCCGCGGGTGGAGCCGGAGGTCGCGTTCGTGCTCGGCCGGCCGCTGTCCGGCCCCGGCGCCACGGCCGCCGACGCGGTCGCCGCCGTGGAGTACGTGCTGCCCGCGCTGGAGGTCATCGACTCGCGGATCGCCGACTGGAAGATCACGCTGCCGGACACCATCGCCGACAACGCCTCCAGCGGCGGCCTGGTGCTCGGCACCCGGCCCGTCCGGCTCGGCGACCTCGACCTCGCGCTGATGGGCTGCCTGCTGCACCGCGACGGGAACCTGATCGACACCGGCGCGGGCGGGGCGGTGCTGGGCTCGCCGATCAACGCGCTGGTGTGGCTGGCCAACGTGCTGGGCGAGCGCGGCATCGCGCTGGAGGCCGGGCACGTGGTGCTGCCCGGCTCGATCACCGCGGCCGTCCCGGTCGCGCCAGGACAGACGCTCACGGCGACGTTCGCCGGGATCGGTTCGGTCACCGCACGGTTCGGAAAGGAGGAGCTCAAATGAGCGAAGCGACCCGGGGGGCGCGGGGGGTCGTCCCCCCTCGAGAAGGCACGCGCAAGCTGACGGCCGCCATCGTCGGGCCCGGCAACATCGGCACCGACCTGCTGGTCAAGCTGACGCGCAGCGAGCTGATCGACGTCCACTCGATGGTCGGGGTGGTGCCCGACTCCGACGGCCTCGCCCGCGCCCGCAAGATGGGCGTGCCGGCGTCGGCGGAGGGCGTGGACTGGCTGCTGAAGCAGCCGACGCTGCCCGACCTCGTGTTCGAGGCGACGTCGGCGAAGGCGCACCTCGCCAACGCCCCGCGCTACGAGGAGGCGGGGATCACCGCGATCGACCTGACGCCCGCCGCCACCGGGCCGCTCGTGTGCCCGCCGGTGAACCTGGACACGCTGTCGGACGCGCCGAACCTCAACATGATCACCTGCGGCGGGCAGGCGACGATCCCGATCGTGCACGCGGTGTCGTCGGTCGTCCCGGTGCCGTACGCGGAGATCGTCGCGTCGATCGCCTCGCGGTCCGCCGGGCCCGGCACCCGCGCGAACATCGACGAGTTCACCGAGACCACGGCGCGCGCGATCGAGCAGGTCGGCGGCGCGACCCGGGGCAAGGCGATCATCATCCTGAACCCGGTCGACCCGCCGATGATCATGCGGGACACGGTGTTCTGCGCGATCCCGTCCGACGCCGACACCAAGGCGATCGCCGCGTCGATCGAGAAGATGGTCGCCGAGGTCGCCACGTACGTGCCCGGCTACACGCTGCGCGCCGAGCCGCAGTTCGACGAGCCTCGCGACATCTGGAACGGGATGGCCCGCGTCGCGGTGTTCCTGGAGGTCCGCGGGAACGGCGACTACCTGCCGCCGTGGGCCGGCAACCTCGACATCATGACCGCGGCCGCCGCCCGGGTGGGCGAGCAGCTCGCGCGCAGGAAGGCCACCTCATGACCGAGCAGACGGCGGAGAAGATCCGCATCACCGACTCGACGCTGCGGGACGGCAGCCACGCGATGGCGCACCGCTTCACCGAGGAGCAGGTCCGCGGCGTGGTGCACGCCCTGGACAGCGCCGGCGTCGAGGTCATCGAGGTGACGCACGGCGACGGCCTCGGCGGCTCGTCCTTCAACTACGGCTTCTCGCTGGAGGACGACGTCAAGCTCGTCGCCGCGGCCGTGGACGAGGCGACCCAGGCGAAGATCGCGGTGCTGCTGCTGCCGGGCCTCGGCACGGTGAACGACCTGCGGATGGCGCACGACGCGGGCGCGTCGGTGGCCCGGGTCGCGACGCACTGCACCGAGGCGGACGTGTCGCTGCAGCACTTCGCGGCGGCCCGCGAGCTCGGCATGGAGACCGTCGGGTTCCTGATGCTGTCGCACCGGGTCGGCCCGGAGGAGCTGGCGAAGCAGGCGCGGATCATGGTGGACGGCGGCGCGCAGTGCGTGTACGTCGTCGACTCGGCGGGCGCGCTGGTGCTCGGCGAGGCGCAGGAGCGGATCAGCGCGCTGGTCAAGGAGATCGGGCACGAGGCGCAGGTCGGCTTCCACGGCCACCAGAACCTCTCGCTCGGCGTCGCGAACTCGGTGCTGGCGCAGCAGAACGGCGCCCGGCAGATCGACGGGGCGCTGTGCGCGCTCGGCGCGGGCGCGGGCAACTCCCCCACCGAGGTGCTGGTCGCGACGTTCGAGCGGCTCGGCATCCCGACGGGCGTGGACGTGCAGGGCGCGATGGCCGCCGCCGACGACGTGGTGAAGCCGTTCCTGCACCGGCTGCCGTTCGCGGACCGCGGCGCGATCACGCAGGGCTACGCGGGGGTGTACTCCAGCTTCCTGCTGCACGCCGAGCGGGCGGCGGAGCGCTACGGCGTGCCGGCGCACGAGATCCTGCAGAAGGTCGGCGAGGCCGGCTACGTCGGCGGCCAGGAGGACATGATCATCGACGTGGCGCTGCAGCTCGCCGCCGAGCGCGACCGCGCGTCCTGACCGGTCCGCCGCCTCAGGCCCGGGGGCCCGCTCCGGCGAGCGGGCTCCCGTCCAGATCGCCGAGGAGGGCGCGGGGGTCGTCGTAGACGGCCTCCGCGCCCGCCTCTTCCAGCTCGTCCCGGCTCCATCCGCCGGTGAGGACGCCCACGCACGGCATCCCGGCGCGCGCGGCGGCCTCGACGTCCCAGCGGGTGTCGCCGACGAACACGGCCCGCGCGGCGGGCACCCCGGCGCGTTCCAGCGCGAGTTCGACCAGGTCGGGGGCCGGTTTGCTGGCTCCGACCTCCGATGACGAGGTGGCCTCGTCGATCGCGTCGTCGGCGTCGAGCGCGGCGCGCAGCGCCTTCAGCTCGGGGACGGCGGCGGAGCTGGCGAGGACGACGCGGCCGCCGCGCCGGTGGCAGGCGCGCAGCAGGTCGGCGGCGCCGTCGAACGGCTTGAGCCGCGTCCAGTACTGGGCGTAGAGGGCGCTGTGCGCGGACCGGATCGCGTCGTCGGCGTCGCGGTCCCGGTCGCTCGGCAGCAGGTGGTCGAGCAGCTTGTCCGAGCCCATCCCGATGGCCCGGTGGACGTCCGCCATCGGGACCGTGTGGCCGTGCTGCAGGAACGCCTGCCACCACGTCGTGGCGTGCAGGTAGTTGGTGTCGACCAGCGTCCCGTCGACGTCGAAGAGCACCGCATCGATCATGCCGGGGCCCTACCCGCGCGCGGGAGCGGGGGAACCGGTGCCGGCCGCACCTTTGGGCGCGCGTGCGGCCGGCACCGGGGCATGGGGGCGCCCTAGTCGTTGACGGCGGCTGCCGCGCCCGCACCGACGAAAGCGGCGCCGCCGAGGAAACGTCTGCGTGAGGGATCGGGGTGCTCGGTCATGCCGGGGCCCTTCTGTGGGGTGGAGGTCTGGACCGACCGGTAGGCGGAACTCTAAGCGCACTTTGGCGGTCCGACAATAGCTCTTGGCGATCCGCCAATAAGAAAGTGCGGCGTCCCTGGCCCCCGGCTTGGCCGACATAGGACGCCCCCGGCCGCGGGCGCGTCACCGCGTACAGCGAACCGCCCCGCGGCCGGAGCCGCGGGGCGGTGACGGGACGGCGGGCGCGTCAGTGCTCGTGCACGATGACGCCCCGGATGTTCTTGCCGTCGCGCAGGTCCTGGTAGCCCTCGTTGACCTGGTCGAGCGAGTACCGCTTCGTCACCAGCGCGTCCAGGTCGAGCTTGCCCTGGTCGTACAGGCGCAGCAGGCGCGGGATGTCGTACTGCGGGTTCGCCGACCCGAACAGCGACCCCTTGATGGTCTTCTCGAAGAGGGTGAGCACCGCGCCGGACACGTGGATCGTGAGCTTCTCCGGGTGCGCGAGCCCCGTCACCACGAGCGTGCCGCCCTTGCCGATGACGTTGAACGCGGCGCCGACGACCTCCTCGTCCACCACGCCGACCGTCACCAGCGCCTGGTCGGCGCCCTGGCCCCAGGTCAGCTCCATCACCTTGGCGAGCGCCTCGTCCGCGTCGGCGAACGCGTGAGTGGCGCCGAGCTCGAGGGCCTTGTCCCGCTTGAACGCGACGGGATCGACCACCACGACGTTCGCCGCGCCCGCGTGCCGCGCGCCCTGGACGGCGTTGATGCCGACGCCGCCGATGCCGAACACCACGACGGTGTCGCCGGCCCGGACGCCGCCCGCGTACACCGCGCTCCCCCAGCCGGTCGGGACGCCGCAGCCGACCAGGACCGCCGTCTCCAGCGGCAGCCAGTCGTCGACCTTCACCACCGAGTGCTGCGAGATGGTCGCGTACTGGCTGAACGTGCCGATCATGCACATGGCGCCGAAGTCCTCGCCGCCGCCGTGGAAGCGGAACGTGCCGTCGGGCAGGTCGCCGTTCAGGATCGTCGCGCCCATGTCGCAGATGCTCTGCCGCCCGGTCGAGCAGTAGCGGCACGTCCCGCAGTTGGGGATGAAGCTGCACACGACGTGGTCGCCCGGCGCGACCTTGGTGACGCCGGTGCCGACCTCCTCGATGACGCCGGCGCCCTCGTGCCCGCCGACGATCGGGAACCGCGGCACCAGGTCCCCGTCGGTGAGGTGCAGGTCGGAGTGGCACAGGCCGGCCGCGACGTAGCGGATGAGGACCTCGCCGTCCTTCGGGCCGTCCAGGTCGAGCTCGGTGATCTCGAACGGCTTGCCGGGTCCCGCGAGTACTGCTGCCCTGGTCTTCACGCGCCTGACCTCCCGGTCCGTGAGTGAGGTACCTCACAACGTAACCCCGCTCGCGGCCCCCGGAAAGGGTGCGAGCCGGGGCGGGACGGGCCCGCCCCGGCTCGATGGGCCGGTCAGTAGCCGGGGCCGCTCAGCAACCCGCCGTCCACGAGGATCTCGGTGCCGGTGCAGTAGGCGGACTCGTCGGACGCGAGGTACACCGCGGCGCCCGCCACGTCGTCCGGCTCGCCCCAGCGCGGGATCGGCAGCGCCTTGAAGAACGCGTCGGCGTCGACCTCCACGCCCTGCGCGACCTCCGGGTCCAGGGCCAGCTCCGTCGCGATCCCGCCGGGATGGATCGAGTTCACCCGGATGCCGAACCTGCCGAGCTCCTGAGCGCCGGCCTTGGTGATGCCGCGCACGCCGAACTTGCTCGCCGCGTAGGCCGACAGCCCCGCCGCCGCCGCGTAGCCCTCGATTGAGGACGTGTTGACGATCGAGCCGCCGCCCGCCGCCTTCATCGGCCCGACGACCGCCCGCATCCCGAGCCACGGGCCGACCAGGTTCACGTCGAGGACCTGCTGCAGCTGCTCGCGCGTCATGTCGGTCAGCAGCCGGTGCCGCAGGATCCCCGCGTTGTTGACCAGCACGTTCAGCGTCCCGAACCGGTCGACGGCGGTCGCGACCGCGCGCTCCCAGTCGTCCTCGCTCGTCACGTCCATCGGGACGAACACCGCGCCGGTGTCCGCCGCGACGGCCGCGCCGCGGTCCTCCAGCAGGTCGCCGAAGACCACCCGCGCGCCCTCCGCGGCGAACCGGCGCACGTGCGCCTCGCCGATCCCGCGCGCGCCGCCGGTGATCAGCGCGACCTTGCCGTCAAGCCTTGCCATCCTCGTCCCTCACTCCGGGTTCTCGATCCGCACCAGGCCCTCGGCGACCGCCCACTCGATGGACGCGCGCAGCGCCCCGCAGTGCCGGATGCGGGCGCCGGGCTCGCCGGCCGCCACCCGCGGGGCGAGCTCCCCGCAGGCGGCGCCGGCCGCGGCCGTCCACTGCACGCTGGTGTGCGGCGGGCTCTTCTTCTCGACCAGGACGCGGGCCCCGCACGCCCGGCAGTCGACCGGCTGCATCCGCTAGGCCCGCATCGACTCGGGGATCACGGAGAACGACACGCCGTTCGCCACATTCTCGGCGACCTCCGTGCGCCACGTCTCGACGGCGCGGGAGGTGTCGATCTCGAACTCGAACCGGTCGGTCATCTCCGGCGTGACGTCCTCGACGTCCACGTAGAACTGCTTGTACCAGCGGCGCAGCTGGTAGACGGGGCCGTCCTGGTCGCACAGCAGCGGGTTGTCGATCGCGGTCTTGTTCTTCCAGATCTCGACGTCCTGCATGAAGCCGAGGCCGACGCCCTCGGCGACCTGCGCGGCGGTCGCGTCCGCCTCCTCGGCGGACATGCCGGGGAACTTCTTCACGATCACGCCCCACTGGAGCATGAAGGAGGTTGGGCTGATCGGGTAGTGGCAGTTGATCAGGACGGTCTCGACCGTCATGTCCTCCGCCTTGTTCCACAGGTAGTCGATCATGTACGAGGGGCCGTAGTAGGCCGCCTCGGACTTCTGGTCGATCTTCTGCGGCGGGCCCGGGACGAACCCGAGGTAGGCGTCGTCGCGGGACGTCCCGTCGAAGAACTGGGTGGCGACGTGGCCCTCGAAGACGTTCTTGAAGTACGTCGGCAGCGCGTAGTGGATGTAGAAGAAGTGCGCCATGTCCACGACGTTGTCGACGATCTCGCGGCAGTGCGAGCCGTCCACCCGGAGCGTGTTCCAGGTCCAGCCGCTCCACTCGTCGCTGAACGCGCCCTCGATCCGCGGGATCGTCACCTCGGGCGGCGGCGGGTTGCCCTGCGGGTCGTTCCAGACGAACAGCTGCTTGTTCTCCTCCAGCACCGGCCAGGCGCGGGTCCGGGCGCCGCGCGGCGCCCGCTTGGCGTAGGGGATGCCCGCGCACTTGCCGTCGCCGCCCCACCGCCAGTCGTGGAACGGGCAGGCGATGGCGTCGCCCTTGACGGTGCCCTGCGTCAGGTCGCCGCCCATGTGGGGGCAGTAGCCGTTGAGGACGTTCAGCTTGCCGTTCTCGCCCTGGAACACGACGAGCTTGGTGCCGAACGCCTCGACGGCGTGCGGCTTGCCGTCGCGGAACGCGTCGGCAAGGCCGAGGCAGTGCCAGCCCCGGGCGAACCGCTCCGGGGGCGGGGCGGCCTCGATGACGCGGTGGTTCATGATGTGCCTCCTTGCGTGGCCGGCTCGTCGCCGGCGGCCTCGACGGCGGCTGCTTGCTGGGCGATGTGGGTGGCGGCGGCGTAGCCGAAGGTCATGGCCGGCCCGATGGTCGCGCCGGGGCCCGGGTAGGTCTCGCCGGTCACCGCCGACGAGCAGTTCCCCGTGGCGTACAGGCCCTCGATGGCGGACCCGTCGGAGCGCAGCACGCGGGCGTCGGCGTCGGTGACGAGGCCGCCCTTGGTGCCGATGTCTCCGGGCACGACCGGGACCGCGTAGAACGGACCCTTCTCCAGCGGCGCGAGGTTCGGGTTCGGCAGCGTCGGGTCGCCGTAGTAGTTGTCGTAGGCGCTGTCGCCGCGCCCGAAATCGGTGTCCTTGCCGGTACGGGCGAACTCGTTGAACCGTTTGAAGGTCGCTTCGAGCCGCTCGGCCGGGACGCCGATCGCGGCGGCGAGCTCGGCGGGCGTGTCCCCCGTCTTGAGGAAGCCGCTCTCGCGCCACTTCTTCGGGAACGGCTGGCCGGGGAACAGCCCGACGAACACGTAGCGGGCCTTGGCGCGCGCGTCGACGATCATCCAGGAGTCCATCGCGGGCGCGCCGTGCTCGTACATCCGGTCGACGAACTCGTGGTACGGCAGCGACTCGCGCGCGTACCGCTCGCCGTTGCCGTCCACGATCACCATGGACGGGATGGCCCGGTCGGCGACCAGGAAGAACAGCCGCCCGTCCGGGGTCGGGACGGACGGCGCGCCCCATACCTTGTCCATCAGGTCGACGGCGGCGCCGAGCTTCAATCCGGCCCGCAGGGTGTCCCCGGTCTGCCCCTCGGCGGCGTGCGTCCACTCCGTCTTCGTCGGGGACGGGAGGTACTGCTCGCGCAGCGCCTGGTCGTGGGAGAACCCGCCCGCCGCGAGGACGACGCCGCGCCGCGCGCGGACCGTCACGTCGCGGCCGCCGCGGCGGACCGTGACGCCGGCGACCCGCCCGTCCTCGACGACCAGGTCCTGGAACGGGCTGGACAGCCACAGCTCGCCGCCCGCCTCCGCGAGGGCCAGCCGCAGCCGGGCGATCAGCGCCTCGCCGAGCGACAGCAGCCGCCGCCCGGTCAGCAGGACGCCGACCGCGCGGAGGCCGACGCGCATCGCCGTCCGCTTGCCCTTCCACGTCCGGGTGACCATGTTGAGCTTGCCGAAGTCGGCGGACGTCATCGTCAGCCCGTAGGTGGGCAGCCCGGCGCGGCGCATCCCCGCGAACTCGGGGCCGAGCTTGCGGCCGTCCACGATGCACGGCTCGACCGACCGGCCCTCCGGCTTCCCGCCCGGTGCCTCCGGGTAGTAGTCGGAGTAGCCCGGCGTGTACGCGAACCGCACCCAGCGGGTCCGGTCGTGCAGGAAGCGCAGCATCTCGGGGCCGCGGGTCAGGTACGCGTGCTTGCGCTCGTCCGGCACGCGGTCGCCGACCGTCGCGTCCATGTAGGCGCGGGCGTTCGCGAGGGTGTCGCGCTGCCCGGCCCGCTCCAGGTAGAGGTTGTTCGGGATCCAGACGGCGCCGCCGGACAGGGCCGTCGACCCGCCGTACCGGTCGGTCTTCTCCACGACGAGCGCGGTCAGGCCGTGCGCCCGGGCGGTGACCGCCGCGGCGAGCCCGCCCGCGCCGGAGCCGACCACGACGACGTCGTACTCGTGTTCTCGTTCCATGTTCCTTCTCCGGCTAGTGGAAGGCGCCGGCGGCGTAGTCGCCGCGGAAGTACAGCAGCGGCCCGTGGTCGCGCCGGTCGTGCAGCTCGCGGACGGCGCCCACCACGATCAGGTGGTCGCCGGCCTCGTGGACGTCCTCGATCGCACAGTCGATCGCGGCGAGCGCCCCGTCAAGGTGCGCGGTGCCGTGCGGCGAGGCCGTCCAGCCGACGCCGGCGAACTTGTCGGCGCCGCTCACCGCGAACGCCCGGCACACCTCCCGCTGGTCCTCGGCGAGGACGTTGACGGCGAAGCGGCCGGTCGCGGCGATCCGCGGCCAGCTCGTGGACGTGCGGGCCACGCAGAACATCACCAGCGGCGGGTCCAGCGACAGCGACGCGAACGACTGGCAGGCGAGGCCCGCCGGGCGCCCGTCGCCGTCCACGGACGTGACGACGGTGACGCCCGACGCGAACCGGCCGAGCACGTCGCGGAAGCGGGCCCCGGAATCCGGGCCGCTCATATCATCGTGTCCGTCACCTCGAGGCCCAGCGCGCCCATCCCGTACAGGGTCAGCGCCCGCTCGGGGTCGTTGACGGCGTGGACGCGGCCGGCGTGCGCGTCGCGCCAGCCGCGCTGCACCGGGTGGCCCTCCTTGAGCGCGTGGCCGCCCGCGTTCTCGAACAGCAGGTCGACGGCCCGGATCGCGCGCGCGGTCGCCATGACCTGGTCGCGGCGGGTGCGCAGCCGCAGCTTCAGCGAGAACTCCTCCCCCGCCTCGGCCGCCGCCATCAGCTCGCGGATGTTGCGCTCCATCAGCGTCCACGCGGCGTCGATCTCGCCCGCGGCGGTGGCGATGCGGACCTGCGCGTGCGGGTCCTCGGCCACCTTCTGGCCGCCGTAGGACACGCGGATGCGCTCGCGGGTCGCCTTCAGGTAGGCGTCCAGGGCGCCCTGCGCGATGCCCGCGATCGGCATGCTGATCGTCGTGGAGAACACCGCCGCGAACGGCAGCCGGTACAGCGGCGCCTTGTTGACCTCGTGGCCGGGGCAGGCGCACACGGAGGTGTCGGCGAAGCTCAGCGTCCGGTGCTCGGGGACGAACACGTCCTCGACGACGATGTCGTTGCTGCCGGTGCCGCGCAGCCCGATGGTGTGCCACACGTCGTCGATCCGGTAGTCGGCGCGGGGCAGCAGGAACGTCCGCATGTCGACCGGGTTGCCGTCGGGCCCCGGGACGAGCCCGCCGAGGAACACCCAGTCGGCGTGGTCGCAGCCGGACGAGAAGCTCCACCGGCCGCTCACCCGGAACCCGCCGTCCACCGGCGTGATCTTGCCGGTCGGCGCGTACGACGAGGAGATCCGCGTGTTCGGGTCGGCGCCCCACACCTCCTCCTGCGCCCGGACGGGGAACAGCCCGAGCTGCCAGGGGTGGACGCCGACGACCGAGGCGACCCAGCCGGTGGAGCCGCAGGCCGCGGAGATCTCCCGGACCGCCGTGTAGAAGGTCGCCGGGTGCGCCTCGTGGCCGCCGAACGCCTTCGGCTGCAGCAGCCGGAAGAACCCCGTCCCGGCCAGCTCCTTGATCGTGGACTCCGGGACCCGGCGCGCCTCCTCGGCCTCGCCGGCCCGTTCCGCGATCGCGGGCACGAGGTCGCGCACCGCCTCCAGAACCTGCTCGCTCATGCTCGCTCCTTGCTCGGACACTCGTCCCCCGGGCGCCGTTCCGGGTGATCCGGCTCACCCGGGAGTTGCGTGCACGCTAGGCATGGTGTTCCAATTAGAAATACCAACTTCCCGCTGAGTGGGAGACAAGCCGGGAGGAACCACCCCATGGCGGCACCCGCCGCGGCGTCCGCGCCGCCCCTGGAGTCCTCGATGCTCGCCCGCGCGGCCCGCATCCTGTACTCCTTCACGAGCACGAGCCCCGAGCTGTCGATGAGCGACGTGGTCCGGCGCACCGGCCTGCCCCGCTCGTCGGTGCACCGCATCCTCGACCAGCTCGTCCAGCTGCGCGCCCTGGAGCGGACCGGGTCGCGCTACCGGCTCGGCCTCGGCCTGCTCGAGCTCGGCGCGCTCGCCGTGCACCAGAACCGGCTGCGCGAGACGTCCCTCCCCCACCTGCGCCGGCTGCACGAGACGACCGGCATGCTGGTGCACCTCGCCGTGCTGGACGGGCCCGAGATCGTCTACCTGGAGAAGATCGGCGACGGGCCGGAGGGGCGCGTGCCGTCCCGGCTCGGCGGCCGGCAGCCCGCCTACTGCACCGGCGCCGGCAAGGCCCTGCTGGCGTTCGCCGGCGAGGACGAGCTCGCCGAGACGCTCGCCGCCGGGCTGCCCGCCCGCACCAAGTTCACGATCACCGACCCGGGCGCGCTCCGCCGCGAGCTGGCCTACATCCGCGACCACGGCGTCGCGTTCGACCGCGAGGAGGGGCACCGGGGGGTGTCGTGCGTCGCCGCGCCGCTGCGCGACGCGACCGGGCGCGGCGTCGCGGCCATCTCCGTCTGCGGCCCGCCGTCCCGGATGGACGCGCGTCGCGTCGTCCCGCCGCTGCTGACCACCGCCCGCGACGTGTGGCGGGCCCTTTTCACCGCCACCCCCCGCACCCGCACCCGCTGACGCGGGTCGGATCGGCCTCCCGCTCATCGGGAAAGCGCGGAGGCGCGTCCGGCAGGGGTTCCTACGGTGTGAGCCACCTCTCACCCCCTTCCAGGAGGATCCCCATGCCTTCGATTCGTGGCGCGGGCGTCGCCGCGCTCGTCGCGGCGGGCGGCCTGCTCGTCTCCCCCGCGGCGGCCGCGGCGGCGCCCGTCCCGGCTCCGGCGGCCGTCGCCCCGGTGCAGGACGCGCTGCAGGGCACCGTCAACTTCCGCGACCTCGGCGGATACCGGACGGTCTCGCACGCGCGCGTCCGGCCCGGCCTGGTGTTCCGGACGGACGCGCTGAACCGCACGACGGACGCCGACCTCGGCGCGCTGGCCCGGCTCGGCGTCCGCGAGGTCGTGGACTTCCGCACGCCGGGCGAGGTCGCCGGCGACGGCGCGGACCGGCTGCCGCCCGGCCTCGCCGTGACGGCGCGCCCGATCTCCGACGGCGGCATGTACGCGGCCGTGAACGCGGCGATCGGGTCGAAGGACCCGGCGAAGCAGGACGCGGTGCTCGGCGGCGGGCGCGGCGCGGAGATCATGCGGACGCTGTACCGGACGTTCGTCAGCGACGCCGGTTCGCGCGCGGCGTTCGGCCGCACGCTGCGCGACGCCGCCGACCGGCCGGGGACGCCGCTGGTCTTCCACTGCACCAGCGGCAAGGACCGGACCGGCTGGATGAGCTACCTGCTGCTGCGCGCGCTCGGCGTCCCGGACGCGACCGCCCGCTACGACTACCTGCTGTCGAACCGGTACCGGCAGGACGCCGACGCGGCCACGCGGGCGCAGCTCAAGGCGGCCGGATACATGCAGGACCCCGACCTGCTGATCCCGATCCAGGAGGTCCGCGCCGACTACCTGGACTCGGCGCTCGACGAGGTGCGCCGCTCGTACGGCACGCTCGACCGCTACCTGCGCGTCGGCCTGGGCGTCGACGCCCCCACCCAGGCACGCCTCCGCCACACCCTCCTCGCCCACTAGAAACGTCGAGGTGTGGCGTGTCGCCCTCAGGAGACCGCTCATAGGGGCGACACGCCACACCTCAAGGGGGTCAGCCGGTGCTGAGGCCGCCGTCCACGGCGAGTTCGGCGCCGGTGATGTAGGCGGACGCGTCCGAGGCGAGGAACAGGACGAGGCCCGCGACGTCCTCGGGGATCCCGGCGCGGCCGAGCGGGACGCGCGGCGCCTTGCCCGCGCCGCGCTCCACCCCGATGCTCGCGATCATCGGGGTGTCGATCACGCCGGGGTGGACGGAGTTGACGCGGATCCCGTCCGCGCCGAGGTCGAGCGCGGCGGACAGGGTCAGGCCGCGCAGCCCGAACTTGCTCGCGCCGTAGGCGGAGTGCCCGCGGATGCCGCGCAGCCCGGCGGTCGAGGAGATGTTCACGATCGACCCGCCGCCCCGCTCGCGCATCGCGGGCACCACCGCCCGGACGCCGAGGAACGGGCCGACGAGGTTGATCCGCAGGATCTCTTCGAAGTTCTCGCGGGTCTCGTCGGCGACCGGGGCGGTGCGCCAGATCGCGGCGTTGTTGACCAGCACGTCCACGCCGCCGAACTCCTCGCGGGCGACGGCGACCACCCGCTCCCAGTCATCGGCCGAGGCCACGTCGTGGCGGATGAAGCGGGCGGCGTCCCCGATGGAGCCCGCCAGCGCCGCGCCCTCCGCCTCCAGGACGTCGGTGAGCACGACCCGGGCGCCGGCCTCGGCGAGCATCCGCGCCTCGGCCTCGCCCTGCCCGCGCGCGGCGCCCGTGACGACCGCGACCTTCCCGTCGAGCCTCATCGGCGGGCCGCGGCCCGGTCGGCGGCCCGGAAGTGCGGGATGACGGTCTCGCCCCACTGCCGGATCGTCTCCATGCACACGTCCTGCGGGACGGTGCCCATCTGGATCAGGCACATGATCTCGTCCACGCCGATGTCGGCGAGCCGCTGGACGTACTCGATCGCGTACTCGGCGGTGCCGTAGGCGTGCTCGGCGTTGAAGGTGCCGGTGTCCTGCGGGCGGGCCGGGATGTTGGCCTCGTTGAGCTTGGCGACGAGCGCCTCCTTGTCGCGGGCGAGGGCGGCGATGTTGTCGTCGTCCTCGGTGTCCTCGGCGGGGGCGGGGCCGTGGCCGTACCAGTGCGCGATGGACTCGGCGAAGAACCGCTGGCCGCGCGCGCCGATCCGCAGGGCGCGGTCACCGTCGTCCAGCACGATCGTCGGGCAGAGCGCCACGAACTTGTCGGTGGTGTCGGTGGTGACGAGCCGCTCCGGGGCGCGCGTGCGGACGGTGTCCCAGTAGAGGTCGTACATCTCCTTGACCTCCTCGGGGCCGGCGAAGCCCATCACCAGGGCGCCGACACCGAGCGCGGCGGCGAGCTTGACCGTGTCGCGCTTGGAGCAGGCCATGTAGAGCGGCGGGTGCGGGGTCTGCACCGGACGCGGCAGGATCTTCGCGGGGCCGACGTCGAGCAGGTCGGTGTGCCAGTCGACCTCGTCCTTGCGCCAGGCGTTGGCGAGAAACCGCAGCGACTCCTCCATCTGCGGGTAGGTCTCGGACGGCTCGACGCCGTACATGCCCATCTCCATGCGGGTGGAGCCGCGGCCACCGCCGACGTCGAGCCGGCCGCCCGACAGCGCGTCCAGCATGCCGACCCGCTCGGCCACCCGGACGGGGTGGTTGTAGTTGAACGGCATGCAGATCACGCCGTGCCCGATGCGGATCCGGGACGTCCGGGCGGCGACCCAGCTGAGGAAGATCTCGGACGCGGTCATGTGGGCGTAGCGCTCGAGGCCGTGGTGCTCGACGGCCCAGACGCGGTCGAAGCCCATCTCCTCCCCGTAGACGGCCTGGTCGACGCTGTCGAGCAGGAGCCGCCGCTCGCGCTCGGGCGTCGGCTTCGCCAACTGGGCCTCGAAGATCATCGAGAACTGCATCGGGGGGCACCTCCAGTATTTCGGTTCGGAATATTCCTAACAGATATATGTCAGGACCGCCACATGACCGTCCGGCATGCCGCGGCGGCTACGCTGGCCGGGTGAGCGACACGGCGACGAGCGGCAGCGCACCCCAGGGCGGCACGGTGAAGGGCAGCACGGCGGAGGACGGGGCGGCGCGGGACGGGGCGGCGCAGGACGGGATCCCGAACCTGCCGCCGACGAGCTGGGCCGTGCTCGGGCTGCTGTCCTTCGGTGAGGAGCTCTCGGGCTACGACCTGAAGAAGTGGGCCGACTGGAGCCTCAAGTTCTTCTACTGGAGCCCCTCCTACAGCCAGATCTACGGCGAGCTGAAGCGGCTGGAGAAGATCGGGTACGCCACGTCCCGCGTCGAGCTGACCGAGAGCACCCGCGGCAAGCGCGTCTACACCATCACCGAGGACGGCATGGCCGCGGTGTCGCGCTGGGCGCGCGAGGCGCCGGTCGAGCCGCCCGTCCTCAAGCACGGCGTCATGCTCCGGACCTGGCTCGGCCACCTGATGGAACCGGACCGGCTCCGCGAGATCCTCGAGCAGCACGGCGAGTACGCCGAGAAGATGAGCCGGCGCGCGCAGGCCGACGCCGACGGCGCCGCCGAGGTGGCCGAGTGGGCGTACCCGGAGCTGGTGCTGCGCTGGTCCCAGCGCTACTACGAGGCCGAGCGCGAACTGACCCGCACGATGCTCGCCGACCTGGACGAGCTCGCCGCCGGATCCGCGAAGGGCCGGCCGCTCAGCTCGTGAGCGCATGGCCGAAGCCGCCGCGGAAGAACAGCAGCGGCCGCTCGGCCCGCCCGGCGGCCAGGTCGCGGACCCGCCCGATCACGATGGAGTGGTCGCCGCCCGGCAGCTCCCGCTCGATGTCGGCCTCGATCCACGCCAGCGCGCCGTCCAGCAGCGGCGAGCCGCCCGGCCCCGGCGTCCAGGGCACGCCGGCGAACTTGTCCCGGCCCGCCATCGCCCGGCACACCTCGCCCTGATCCGCGGCCAGGACGTTAACCGCGAACCGGCCCGCCGCGCGCACCCGCGGCCAGGTCGTGGACGCGGCGCCGGGGCAGAAGCACACCAGGGGCGGGTCCAGCGACAGCGACGAGAACGACTGGCACGCCATGCCGACCGGCTCGTCCCCGTCCATCGCCGTGACGACCACGACGCCCGTGCAGAACGTGCCGAGGACCCGGCGCATCCGCTCCCCGCTCACCGGTTCCACCGTCTCCTCCATCGTCGCGTGCGCCGCCATGCGTCCTCCCGATGCATCGAATCGATATATTTCTAATAGAAACATTCCGATTAGAAGCATCCCTGTGGTTCCATGTCAAGGCGCCCGGCTTCCCTGTCCGGCCCGAAGGAGGACGATGCCAGCCGACCTGACCCCCGCCACGATCCCCGCGCTCGTCCGGCACGCGGCCCGCGTCCACGGCGACCGCGAGGCGCTGGTGACCGAGACCGCGCACGGCCCGGTCCGCCGGACGTTCGCGCAGCTCGGAGCCGACGTCGAGGCGGCGGCGCGGGCGGCGGCCGGGGCCGGTGTCCGGCCCGGCGACCGGGTGGCGATCTGGGCGCCGAACAGCGCGGAGTGGGTCGTCGCGGCGCTCGGGCTGGTGAGCGCGGGCGCGGTGCTCGTGCCGCTGAACACCCGCTACCGGGCCGCCGAGGCGGCCGACATCCTGCGCCGCAGCCGCGCCACCGCGCTGTTCACCGTGCGCGGGTTCCTCGGCACCGACTATCCGGCGATGCTGGCCGCCTCGGGCGCCGACCTGCCCGGCCTCCGGCTGACCGTCCTGCTGGAAGGCGAGCCCGACGGCACCGCCGTGAGCTGGGCGGATCACCTCGCGGGCGGCGCCTCCGTGAGCGCGGAGGAAGCGCGGAAGCGGGCGGAGGCGGTGCGCGCCGAGGACGTGTGCGACATCGTCTTCACCTCCGGCACCACCGGGCGTCCCAAGGGCGCGATGTCGACGCACGGCCAGACGCTCCGCGTCTTCCAGGCGTGGAGCGAGGTCGCCACGCTGCGGCCGGGCGACCGGTACCTGCTGATCAACCCGTTCTTCCACACGTTCGGCTACAAGGCGGGCGTGCTCGCGTGCCTGCTGAACGGCGCGACGATGCTGCCGGAGGCGGTGTTCGACGCCGAGCGCGCCGCGCGGCGGCTCGCCGACGAGCGGGTCACCGTGCTGATGGGCCCGCCGACGATCTTCTCGTCGCTGCTCGCGCTGCCCGGCCGGCCGCCGCACGCGCTGCGGCTCGCGGGGACGGGCGCGGCCGACGTGCCGGTCGACCTCGTCCGCCGGATCCGCGCCGAGCTCGGCGTGCCGGACGTGTTCACCGCCTACGGGCTGAGCGAGGCGTGCGGCGTCGCGTCGGTCTGCCCGGTGGACGCCGACGCCGAGACCGTCGCGCACACCACCGGCCCGGCGCTGCCGGGCACCGAGATCCGGATCGCCGCGGCGGACGGCCGGCCGCTGCCGCCCGGCGAGACCGGCGAGATCCTGGTGCGCGGCTACAACGTGATGAAGGGCTACCTGGACGACCCGGACGCCACCGCGCAGGCCGTCGACCCGGACGGCTGGCTGCGCACGGGCGACTGCGGCCGCCTCGACGAGCGCGGCTACCTGACCGTCACCGGCCGGATAAAGGACATGTTCGTGGTCGGCGGGTTCAACGCCTACCCGGCGGAGATCGAAGGCGTGCTCGTCCGGCATCCGGCGATCGCGGACGCGGCGGTCATCGGGGTGCCGGACGCGCGGCTCGGCGAGGTCGGCGCGGCGTTCCTCGTCCTGGCGGAGGGCGGCGAGATCGACGACGCGGAGCTGACCGGCTGGCTGCGCGAGCGGCTCGCCAACTTCAAGGTGCCCCGGCACTTCCACGTCGTGGACGAGCTGCCCCGCAACGCGAGCGGGAAGGTCGTCAAGGGGGAACTGCGGGAGCGGGCGTGATCAGCCGGAGGCCCGGGTGGGCGTGCCCGCGGGCGGGACGGCCCGCCCGGACGCGAGCAGTTCGTCCAGGTCGGCGAGCATCTGGTCGGCCAGGTCGCGTTCGGCCGCGTAGTAGCGGGTCGCCCAGCGCGCCACCAGTTCGGGGTAGGCCCAGCCGGACACGGACGCCGCGTACGAGCGGGAGTACTCCGCCTCCTCCAGCAGCCGCTGGGCGTCGTCGCGGTGCTCGGTCACGATCTGCCGGAGCCGCTCGGGCGTGGCGAGGTGGCCGAGCCACACGCGCAGGGCCGTGCCGTGCTTGAGGACGGGCGGTTCGACCGGGGCCCGCTCGACCCAGCCGGTGAGCGCGTCGCGGCCGGCGGGGGTGATGGTGTAGACGCGCCGGGACCGGCCGTCGGCGGCGGTGCCGAGGTGCGACTCGGCGTAGCCGACCCGCTCCAGCCGCTTGAGCTCGGTGTAGATCTGGCTCATCGCGGGGCTCCAGTAGAAGAACCGCAGGATGTGCTCGGCCCACTGGCGGATCTCGTAGCCGGTCAGCCCCTCCCCGAAGGAGAGGACGCCGAGCACGGCCCACGCCGTGGCGGGGAGCCGTTCGCCGGGCGGTTCGGAGCCGGGCGGTTCGGAGGGGCGCGCCATGGCGACCAGCCTAGCCACCTGCCGGGGTCTGACGCGTCACACCCCGACAGAGATGTTCCAATTTGGAATACGCTGCAGAAGAAAGCGCACGTCAGAGCAAGGAGAGGGACATGTCCGGACTGCAGGACAAGGTAGTGATCGTGACGGGCGGGGCCCGGGGCCTGGGCGCCGCGGCCGCCGCGCGGATGGCCCGCGACGGCGCGAAGATCGTCGTCACGGACCTGCTGGAGGAGCCGGGCACCAAGACCGCGGCCGAGGTCGGCGGGCTGTTCGTCCGGCACGACGTGACCGACCGGGAGGGCTGGCGCGCCGTCACCGAGGCGGCGCTCGGCGCCTACGGCCGGATCGACGGGCTGGTCAACAACGCCGGCATCGCATCGAACTCGCTGATCGAGAACGAGTCGCCGGAGTACTTCGAGAAGGTGCTGAGGATCAACCTGTTCGGGGTGTTCCTCGGCCTGCAGGCCGTGATCGAGCCGATGAAGGCGGCGGGCGGCGGCTCCATCGTCAACATCTCCTCCGCGGCCGGGCTGACCGCGCTGCCGCTGACCTCCGGGTACGGCGCGTCCAAGTGGGGCGTCCGCGGCCTCACCAAGATCGCCGCGACGGAGCTGGGCCGGCACCGGATCCGGGTCAACTCCGTGCACCCCGGCATGACCTACACGCCGATGACCGCCGAGCACGCCACCCCCGGCGAGGGCGGCTTCCCGCTCGCCGCGCTCGGCCGCGTCGGCGTGCCCGAGGAGATCGGCGAGGCGGTGTCCTTCCTCATCTCGGACGCGGCGGCCTACGTGACCGGCGCCGAGCTGGCCGTGGACGGCGGCTGGACGGCCGGCGAGGTCGTCATGATGGCGCAGGCGGCCAGCTGACCATGCCGCTCGACCCCCGCGCGCAGAAGATCGCCGCCGCGATGGCGGCGGGTTTCCCCGCGATCGGCGCCGAGGTCACCGACGCGGCGCAGGCGCGGCGGCTGCTGGCCGCCGCGCCCGCTCCCGACCTCGAACCGATCCCCGTGGCCCGCACCGAGGACCGCACCCTGCACCTCGACCAGGGCGACCTACCCGTCCGGATCTACTGGCCGGACGGCACCGCCCCGCACCCGGTCACGGTGTTCTTCCACGGCGGCGGCTTCACCCTCTGCGGGCTCGACAGCCACGATCGCTTCTGCCGGATCCTCGCGTCCGGCGCCGGGACGATCGTGGTCTCGGTCGACTACCGGCTGGCGCCCGAGCACCCGTTCCCGGCCGCCGTCGAGGACGCGCGGTCCGCCGTCGCCTGGGCGCACGCGAACGCGGCGGCGCTGGGCGGCGATCCGGAGCGTCTCGCGGTCGCCGGGGACAGCGCGGGCGGCAACCTCGCCGCGGTCGCGTGCCTCGCCGCGCGCGACGCGGCGGGCCCGCCGATCGCGTTCCAGGCGCTCGTCTACCCCGTGACCGACGCCGGGCAGGACACCCCGTCCTACCGCGAGCACGGCGAGGGCAAGTTCCTCACCGCGACGCACATGCGCTGGTACTGGGAGCAGTACCTGGACGACCCGTCCGGCGCGGACCACCCGTACGCCTCGCCGCTGCGGGCGCCGGACCTGTCCGGCCTGCCCCCGGCCTTCGTGCTCACCGCCGAGTGCGATCCCCTGCGGGACGAGGGGGAGGCGTACGCGGCGCGGCTCGCCGAGGCCGGCGTACTGGTGGAGGCCCACCGGATCGAGGGCGCCTTCCACGGCTTCTTCGGTCTCGACCATGTGCTCCCGGCGGCCGTCGAAGCCCGGCGGCTGACCACCGGCGCGTTGCGCGCCGCGCTCGGCACCGGCGCGGCCGCACCGGCCTAGCACCACGCAGGAGAGGCGCGCCCCCGACTACCCGGGCCTTTGCCGCGATAACGATCTACTACGCGAGTTGTAGTAGATTGGAGCGAAGCGTACGTGATCGAGGCTTGGGGCTGCCGTGACGGGGGCGAGCGTGACGGGCCCGTGCGCCGCCCGCCCCCGACCGGCCGTCAAAGCGGCGTCAGCCGTGCCGGTCCGGGGCGTCGCGCAGGGTCGCGAAGATGTCGTCGAGCAGGGGGCGCGCGGGCGTCCTGCCGTGCTCGACGTACCACTCGTGGCCGAGCGCCCACCGAAACACCGGCCGGGGCAGCCTGAGCAGCACCGCCAGCGTCCGGACGCCCGTGTCCGCGCCCGCCTGCGTGGCGTGGGCCGCCATCGCGGCGCGCTTCTGGCGGGCGAAGCGCCGCACGTCCACCCGATGGGTGAGCACCTCGGGGGCACTGTAGGCGGTGGCGAACCGGGACGGCGCGAAGTCCGCCGGGATGCCCGGCAGCCGGGCGATCAGCGCGAGCGCGCGGCGCAGCAGCCGCCGGTCCACCGTGGCCTCCAGCACGACGCGGGTGCCGGCGAGTCCGGCCGCGCGGGTGCCGACGCGGTGCACCTGCATGTGGTCGGGGTGCCCGTACCCACCGGCCGGGTCGTAGACGGTCAGGACGTCCGCGCCCTCCTCGTCCAGGATCGCGGCGAGCCGCGCGGCGGCCTCCTCCACGTCGGCGTCCGCGAACGAGCCTGGCGCGCCGGACGGGTCGGACGCCATGCCGGAGTCGGCATAGCCGAGCCATTCGACGCGGGCGCAGCCCAGTTCGCGGGCGGAGTCGCGGAGTTCGGCGAGGCGCCGCTCGCCGAGCCGCCCGTCCTGCCGGTCGGCGGACGCCGCGAGGCCCGCCTCCCCCACCGTCGCCATGACGAGGACGACCCGGTGGCCGTCCGCGGCGGCGCGGGCGAGCGTCCCGGCGGTCAGCAGCGCCTCGTCGTCGGGATGGGCGTGGAAGGACACCAGCGTGTACGGCACCGGTCAAGTGTGCCGGAGCGGGTCGCCGGCCCTGCGCCGGGAGCCCGGCGATGAGGATCGCGCACCTGACGGACTACTACCTGCCGCGGCTCGGCGGGGTGGAGATGCACGTCCACGACCTCGCGACCCGGCAGCAGGAGGCGGGGCACGACGTCACCGTGATCACCTCGTCGGCGCGCCCCGCGGGGCTGCGCCACCCGGACCCGGCTGGGGACGCGCCGCGGGTGCTGCGGCCCACCGAGCGGATGGCGTTCCCGACGACGCTGAACCCCGGCGGGATCGTGGCGGGCCGGCGGCTGGCGCGGGACGGCAAGTACGACGTCGTCCACGTGCACGCGGGCCCGTTCACGCCGCTGGCCGTGGCGGGCGCCACGCTGGCCGCCGAGATCCCGACCGTGGTGACGGTGCACTCGCTGATCTCCTACATGGAGCCGGCCTTCCGGGTGCTGGACGCGGCGACGGGCTGGTCCGCGCTGCCCGCGGTGTGGACGGCCGTCAGCGACACCGCGGCCGAGCCGGTGCGCCGCCTGGTCTCACCGGCCCCGGTGTTCGTGCTGCCCAACGGCATCGACGCGGAGACCTGGCGGGTCGACCCGCTCCCCCGGACGCCGGGCGAGGTGCTGGTCGTCGCCGTCATGCGGCTCGCACCGCGCAAGCGGCCGCACCACCTGCTGCGGATCCTGCGGCGGGCGCGCGCGGCGCTGGGCCCGTCCGCCGGGCTGCGCGCGGTGATCGTCGGAGACGGGCCGGAGCGCCGCTCCATCGACCGCTACCTGCGCCGGCACGCCATGACCGGCTGGGTCGACCTGCCCGGACGGCTGGAACGCGACCAGATCCGGGCGCTGTTCCGGCGCGCCGACCTGTTCGTCGCGCCGGCGGTGCTGGAGTCGTTCGGCATCGCCGCGCTCGAGGCGCGGTGCGCGGGCCTGCCGGTGATCGCCCGGACCGAGGGCGGCATCGGCGAGTTCGTCACCGACGGCCAGGACGGCCTGCTGGCCGCGAGCGACGGCGCGATGGCGGAGGCGATCGTGCGGCTGGCGTCCGACGGGGCGCTGCGGGCCCGGATGACCGCCCGCGCCCGCGCCGTGCAGCCGCCCGTGACCTGGCCCGGCGTGCTGCGCCGGACCGAGGACCTGTACGGTCTGGCCGTCGAACGGCTGGACAGGGCGCCCGGCGGGCGGCCCGAGGGAAGGGTGGGCTGAGCCGTCCGCGCGTCGCTCCCGCGCCCCGAGGCGCGCACGACCGGCCGCCGGGCCACCGGACGGCCGCGCCGCAGGAGGCCGTGGCTGATCGGCGAGCTGCTGATCGTCCTGGCGCTGCTGAAGGTGTACGACTACGTGCGCTCGCTCGCCGCCGCACGGCACGGTGCGGCGCTCGCGCACGGGCGGGACGTCCTCGCGGTGGAGCGCGATCTGCACCTGGACGTCGAGCACGCGCTGAACAGGTGGCTGACCGGGCATCACGCCACGGCGTGGGCGTCGGTGGAGTGGTACCAGCGCGCGCACATCGGCGTCACGCTGTCCGTCCTGGCCTGGTGCTACATCGCGGGGCCGGACCTCTACCGGCCCGCGCGCAACGCGCTCGTGCTGACGAACCTCGCCGGGATGACGGTCTTCTTCGTCCTGCCGGTGATGCCGCCGCGGCTGCTGCCGGGCGCGGGGTTCGCCGACTCGGTGGCGCTCGCCGGGTTCGGGACGACGCACGGCGGCCCGGTGCCCGCCGACCAGTACGCGGCGATGCCGTCGCTGCACCTGGCGTGGGCGACGTGGGTGGTGGCGGTGGTCGTGGCGCTTCTGCGCCGCCACCCGGCGCGCTGGCTCGCCGCGCTGTATCCCGCGACGACCGCGTTCGTCGTCATGGCGACCGCCAACCACTACCTGCTGGACGTCCTGGCCGGGATGGCGGTGACGGCGGCGGCGGTGCTCGCGACCGGCCTGGTGTGGGCCGGGCACGGGACGGTCTACGCGGGCGGTCAGATGATCCGGCGGCGCAGCAGGACGGCGAACACGCACGCGCCCGGCAGCAGCGGCAGCCAGACGGTGATCAGCCGGTATCCGACGACGGCGCCGAGCGCGGCGGCCGACGGCACGCCCGCCCACACCAGCCCGGCGACGAGCACCACGTCCAGCCCGCCGATGCCGCCGGGCGAGGGCACCAGGGCCGAGACCGAGGAGACCACGAGGTAGACCACGACGACGGTGGTCACGGTGATCGGGACGGACAGGCTGCGCAGCACCGCGAACAGCACGAGGCCGTGCAGCAGCGGCGAGAACGCCGAGCCCAGCCAGAGCGCGGTGGCGCGCCCGGGATGCCGCAGGACCGTGCCGAGCCCGGCGAGCTCGTGCCGCACGTGCCGCAGGCCCGCGGCGGCGCGGGACCGCAGGACGCGCGCGAAGCGGGCCGGGCGCAGCCACACCACCGCGACCACGGCGGCGACGGCGGCCGCGGCGAGGCCGCCCTCGACCCACGGGTTCGCGGCGACGGCGGCGGCGACCTCCCGAGGGCGCGGCCAGCGCCGCTCCCCCAGCATGCCGAGCGCCGACGGGACGCCCGCGACGGCGGCCGCGAGCAGCAGCAGGTGCGTCACCAGCCCGGCCAGCGAGTTCAGCCCGACCGACCCCATCGCGGCGCCGCGGGTCAGCCCGCAGCGCCGCAGGAACCGCACGTTGATCGCGATGCCGCCCGAGCCGGCGGGCAGCAGCTGGTTGGCGAAGGACGCGGCGACCTGCACCGCGAACAGCCGGCCGACCGGCGGGCGCACCGGCATCGAGCCGAGCTGGGTGACGGTGCCCACGCACCACATCGCGGCGGTGGCGAGCGCGGCGATCAGCAGCCAGGCGCGGTCGGCGCCCATCAGGCTCTCGCTGCCCGCGTCCAGCGCGACCCGGTGCGTCAGCGCGAGGACGACGACCGCGCCCGCGACCGCGGTCCCCAGCACGACGCGCGGCACCGACGCCTCCGCCGACAGGGCCCGCCCGAGAGCCGCGAGCGCGGTGCGCGCCGTGCCGGGCGCGGGGCGGTGGTGCCCCGCCGGGGCGTCCGGTGCCGCGGCGGCCGCGTCCTGATCAGCTCCGGAAGGTGTCACTGCCCGTCCCCTCCGCTCGAACGGCCCCGTCTCCTGGCGCGTGCGCGCCCTGCCCGGTCGCGTGCGGCCCCGGCGCCGACGCGGCGTCGGTCACCGCGTCGAGCGCCGCGTTCTGCACGGCCAGGTGGGCGACCAGGCAGCCGGCGGTGAGCAGCGCCGCCAGCGGCCGGCGCCGCGCCCGGGTGAGCGCCCGCACGCATCCCGCGGCGGCGGGCACGGCCGCCAGCGCGCCCGCCGTGAGCAGGAAGCCCGCCGCCGTCCCCGGACCGGCCAGGGCTCCCGGCACCAGCATCCACGCCGCGACGGCCATCGGCAGCAGCGCGGTGCCGGGCCGCCGCCCGCCGGACACGAGCACCAGCCCGCCGACGGCGAGGAACACCGCGACCGCCGCGAACCCCGACCAGCCGGGCCAGCCGTCCACCCAGCCCGACCCCCGCGCCGCGGCACGCTGGGCGCGCTGCACGGGCTCCGGCCCGGAGCCGCCGTGCTCGTGGACGAGCCATGCCGTGACGTCCAGGACCAGCCCGGCCAGGACGCTGACGACGGCCTCGCGGTGCCGCCACGCGGGGACGACGGCCAGGGCCGCGCACAGCGGCAGGGCCAGCCAGAGCCCCTGCGAGGGCCGCATCGCCGCGACCAGCGCGAGGCTCGCGGTCACGCCGAGCATGGCGGGATAGTCCTGCCGGTCCCGGGCGACGCGCAGCAGGCAGCCGGCGGCGGCGAGCGCCCCGAACGCGCACCATAGGTCGGGCATCGCCTGCGACCCGTAGAGCTGCGCAGCCCACAGCCCGCCGAACAGCACGCCCGCGCCCGCGAGCGCCTCGGGCCGGTGCAGGGGCCGCCACGCCCACAGCGCGGCGAACAGCCCCGCGCCGGAGGCGACCGCCAGGTAGATCCGCATCGCCGCGGTCGAGGAGGTCGCCTGGACGACCGGGGCGACCAGCGCGACGGTCGCGTGGCCGCGCGACACGTCCAGGAAGGCGCCCGGGTCGCCGCTGCGGGCCTGCCACACGTTGCCCACCTCGCCGGCGCCGAGCGTCATGCCGGCCGGGACGAAGCGCAGCTGCGCGGCGGTGAACGCCAGCGCGACCACCGTCACCCAGGGGACGGCGCCGTCGGCGCTCCCCGTCCGGGGCGGTGCGTTCACTGCGGTCGGCATGGTCTCTTTCTACTACAAACCCGGTAGTACGCCGGTGGATCGCCGGTCAGCGCCCGCCGCCGGCGAAGAACCGCTCGACGATCGCCTTGCCGGCGGTGCCGGTGTCGTACTCGCCGTGCAGCTCGGTGAACCGGCGGCGCGCGGCGGCGTGCCCGCTCCGCACGCCGTCCAGGTCGCCGAGGGCGGCCAGCAGCGCGTCGTCGCCGGCGGCCACCGGACCGGGAACCGGCACGGGCGGCTCCGGAGCGCCCGCCGGACGGCGCGTCCCGTCCGGAGTGTAGAAGACCATCGGCCGGTCCAGCAGCGCGTAGTCGAACATGATCGGGGATTCGTCGGTGACCAGCGCGTCGGACAGCAGCATCAGGAGCGTCGCGTCGTGGACGGCCGCGGTGTCGATCACGGCGCCGTCCATGCCGGGCGGGATCACGGCCGCCCCGGCGTGCGGCGGGCGGACGAGCAGGACGTGCGTGCCGCCGAGTTCCCGGACGAACCGCTCCAGCGGGAACGCGAGCTCGGCGGAGCGGGCGGGCAGGCCGTCGTCGCCGGTCCGGGGCGCGGGCGCGTACAGCACCGCGTAGCGGCGGTCGCCGCTCAGCCCGAGGCGCCGCCGCAGCGCCGCCAGCTCGTGCGGGTCGCCGCCGGTGATCAGCGGATCGTTGCGGGGGCAGCCGGTCCGCAGCGGCTCGGCGCCCGCCCCGGCGCCGTCGCCCGGCGCGGGGACGTCACGCTCGGACCGGACGACGAGGTGGTCGGCGCGATGGCGCGGCACCGGCGGGCCCTGCCCGTCCGGAGACGCCTCCGGCGGCGCGGGAACAGGCCCTCGCGGGATCTGGACGTAGGTGGTCTGCGGGCGCTTGGCCAGCCCGGCGGGCAGGCTCCGGTCGTCGACCCAGAACTCGGCGCGGGCCAGCGCCCGGTAGTAGGCCCACGAGCCGCGCTTGACCAGCAGCGCCTCGTCGGGGAAGCCGCGCCGGTCGTCGCGGTAGGACCAGATCGCCCGGTAGGGGGCGGCGCTGTCGCGCAGCGCCCGGAAGACGTACTTGGGGTCGCCGCAGTAGCGGGCGCCGTTCCGGCTCTCGAAGACGACCGTGCCCCGGCGGACCGGCAGCCGGACCAGCAGCCGGTTGAACACCGCGATCTTCGTCCGGCGGGCCGAGAACCGCTCCCGCAGCCGGCGCTCCGCCCGGACGAACCGCCGCCACCAGCGCCGCCCGGCGCCGGTGCGGGCGACCCGGCGCAGCGCGGGCAGGGTGACGCGGGCGGGCCAGCGCCCGGCCGCCATCCGGAGCGCGAGCTCGCCGGTCGCGGCGACGTAGGCTTCCATCCGGTCCCCGGCCGCGCGGCTCAGCCGCGGCCGGACGGGCACGGCGAGGTCGCAGTGCGCGGTGCCCTCGGACGTCAGCCGCACCTCGACGGGGGTGCCGCCGACCGTCAGCCGGAGCCACAGGCCCCAGGTCTGGTCGACGAGGCCGATCGGGCGGATCACCTGGGCGGGGAAGAACACCGTCTCCCACGCGATCCGGCCGTTCTCGCGCCGCACGGTCGCCGGGACGCCGAACGCGCGGCCGGGCCGGCGCCGGTCGCGGATCTCCAGCCGGCCGCCGAGCTCGGCGCCGTCGGGGATCCGGCCGAGCGGGTTGACGACCGTGCCGGACATGCGCAGCGCCTTGCCGTCCCGGCGCATCGCGGTGACCCGGCCGCCGAGGACCAGCTCGGACAGCGGGGCCGAGTGCACGCCGAGGCCGGTGATGTCGAGGACGCGGCGGGCCGCCGGCGCGCCGAGGTGCTCGCCGGTCCAGTAGATCCGGCCGTCCCGCTCGGCGGGGGCGATCGACAGGACGGGCCGGCCGCCGCCCCTGGGCACGTGGTCGGCGGCGGCCATCGCCGCCTCGATGTCGCGCTCGCGGACCATCAGCGCCGCGATGGCGGGCATCTTGTCCGCGGCCTCGAACACGGCGTCGTCCAGCTCGGCGAGGTAGGGGCGGGCGAGGCCGAGGAACGCCTCGCGGTGCCAGGGGTCGCGGCTGCGCAGCTCGCGCAGGTAGAGCAGCAGGTCGTGGTTGACGAACTTGACGTCCTTGACCAGCGCGATCTCGTCCGCGCCGTGCGCGCGCAGCGCCGCGTCGATGCGCCGGTGGATCTCCAGGCGGTCGGCGAAGTTGCTCAGCTCGGCGCGCCGGTTGGTGATCGACAGTGCGGCGCCGCGCGGGTCCACCAGCCAGTTGTAGACGCGGTGCGGGATGACGGCGATCCGGTTCGCGCCGAGGTAGGCCTGGGCGCTGAACAGCAGGTCCTCGTAGTGCAGCCGGTCGACGAACCGCAGCCCGGCGCGGTCGAGAAACGCGCGCCGGTAGCACTTGTTGGTCGCCAGCGTGTCGTAGAGGAGGTCGGGGTTGTCCAGGATGTCGTCGTAGACGGCGCTCTCCCGGTAGAGCCGGGGGTACCAGGCGTGCTCGCGGTCGGGCAGGACGCGGACGCAGCGGCCCGACACCAGGTCGGCGCCGGTGCCGTCGGCGGCGGCGACCATGTTCCGGCAGGCGTGCGGGTCGAGGGTGTCGTCGCTGTCGAGGAACATCACGTACCGGCCCCTGGCGTGCCGGATGCCGATGTTGCGCGGCCGGCCGCAGCCGCCGGAGTTCACCGGGAGGGTGAAGGCGCGCACCCGGTCCGGGTCGCGGGCGGCCAGCCGGGCGGCGACCGCGGGCGTGGCGTCGGTGCTCGCGTCGTCGACGATCACGACCTCGACGCCGGGCAGCGACTGCCCGAGCGCCGACCGGACGGCGCGGGCCAGCCGCGACGCGTCGTTGTAGACGATCACCACGACGGTCACGTCGGGTTCGGGTGGCATCGGCCCCACCGCCCTCGCTCCTCGTCCAACAGCTACTACCGCGATAGTAAAAGCCTGGGGGTAATCGGAACGTAAGCGCCGGACGAACCTCGCCCGGCCTGGGGATATACCCCGGACCGGGCGGAAACTCGCCAATCGGGCACACCGCGCACGGGTGCCGGACAGGCGGTCAGGCGGCGGCCTCGACGGCGGACCCTCAGCCCTCGGGCGCGGACCTCAGCCCTCGGCGGCGGATCTCAGGCCTCGCCGCCGTCGCGCAGCAGCCGCTGGAGCAGCTCCTCGTCCTCGGGCTCCAGCTCGGACACGAAGCGGGCCAGCACGGCGGCGCGGTCGCGGCGGCGGCGCAGCAGCTCGTTCATCGCGGCGGCGGTGTGGCCGGCCTCGTCGACGGCGGCGGAGTACACGAACCCGCGGCCCGCCCGCTCCCGGCTCGCCAGCCCCTTGCGGGCCAGCCGCGCCAGCGTGGTCATCACCGTCGTGTAGGCGGGGCCGCCGGGCAGGACGGCCTGCACGTCGGCGGGGCTCATCGGGCGCGCGCCCTCCCACAGGACGGCCAGCACGGCGTCCTCCAGCATCCCCGCCGGGCGCCGCCCCCGGTCGTCCTCGTTCACCATGTCCTCGTCCCCGCAACGGGATTACTACGTCGATAGTAGGAGGCCGGGCCGCGGCCGTCCATGGGGCATGGTGTCACGTGAGGGCCGCCAGCCCGGCGGCGACGCGGGCCGCGGTCTCGCGGAGCCAGATGTGCGCCGCGTCCTGGGTGTGGACGGGGTGCCACCACAGCGCCTCCTGGACGGGCACCGCCTCGAACGGGCACGGCAGGACGCGGACGGCCGCGATCGGCGCGACCAGGTCGGCGAGGCGGCGCTGGATGAGCGCGACGCGGCGGGTGCCCGCGACGAGGCTCGGCAGCAGCTGGAAGCTCTGCACCGAGACCTCGACGTGCGGTTCGAGGCCGAGCATGCTGAGCTGGCGGGCGGCCGGCGCGTCGTAGGGGCGCTGGTAGACGACCCAGGGCAGGCGGGCGAGGTCGTCCATGGTGATGCGGTCGCCGACGTCGGGATGGTCGTCGGCGACCATGCAGACCCATTCGTCGCGGTACAGCTCGACGGTCGGCAGGCCGCTGACGATGCCGTGCGGCATCAGCAGCCCGTCGACGGCGCTGAGCGTCGCGTCGGTGTTCTCGTTGATCTCCGGGCCGACCTGCTGGAACACCAGGCTGACGGCGGGCGCGGCGGCGTGCAGGGCGCGGGCGAGCGCGGCGCCGAACACGGCGATGGCGTAGTCGGAGGCGATGATCGTGAACTCGCGCGCCTCGGTCGCCGGGTCGAACTCGGCACGGCTGGTGAACAGCCGTTCCAGCAGCCCGCACGCGGTCGCGCAGGGCACCAGCAGCGCGGTGCCGAGCGGGGTCAGCTCGTAGTTGTTGCCCGTCCGGACGAGCAGGTCGTCGGCGAAGTGGTGGCGGAGCCGGGCGAGCGCGGCGCTGGTGGCGGGCTGGCTGAGCCCGATGCGCCGGCCGGCGCGGGTGACGTTGCGCTCCTCCAGCAGCGCGCGCAGCGCGACGAGGAGGTTCAGGTCGAGGCTCGCCAGGTTCACGGCTCCACCCTATCCGTGTCATCGATGGCAACCATCCGAGGAATCTATTTCCCAGATCGACTCCGGTGTCCCAAGGTTAAGGCAGACATTGAGAGGACACCTCGTGGAAGCACACGCGCACCCGTCCGGCCCGTTCGCGGTCGGCACCTTCTCCAGCGGGGACGGCCCGCGGTTCGCCGGCCTGGTCCGGGACGGACGGGTCCTGGACCTGCGCACCGTCCCGGACCTGCCCGGGGGCGGGGCCACGACCCGCGGGCTGCTGGAGCGCTGGGACGACGCCCTGCCGCTGCTGCACGCCGCCGCGGAGTCCGGCGACGGCGACGGCGACGGCACCTGGACGCCCCTGGACGGGCTGGCCGTGCACGCTCCCGTCGAGCCGCGCCAGATCCTGCAGTCGGGCGCCAACTACCGCACGCACGTCATCGACCTCGCGGTGGCGCACGAGCCGGAGGGCGGGCGGCCCGCCGAGCAGGTGCGCGAGGAGACGGCGGCGATGATGGACCGGCGCGCCGCCGAGGACCAGCCGTACATGTTCATCGGGCTGCCGTCGTCGGTGACGGGCCCGTACGACGACGTGGTGATCCCGAGCTGGTGCAAGAAGCCGGACTGGGAGCTGGAGCTGGCCGCGGTGATCGGCCGTCCCGCCTACCGGGTATCCACTGACGAGGCGCTCGAGCACGTCGCGGCCTACACGATCGCCAACGACCTGACGGCGCGGGAGGCGGTGTTCCGCCGGGACATGCCGGAGATCGGCACCGACTGGCTGCGCGCGAAGAACCCGCCGACGTTCACCCCGCTCGGCCCGTACCTGGTGCCGTCGGCGTTCGTCGGCGACCCCGGCGACCTGCGGGTCACGCTCAAGCTCAACGGCGACGTCATGCAGGACGAGTCCACCAAGGACATGATCTTCGGCGTGGCGCGGCTGGTGGCGTACGCGTCGCAGACCGTCCGGCTGCTGCCCGGCGACCTGATCCTGACCGGCAGCCCCGCCGGCAACGGCATGCACTGGGGCCGGCTGCTGCGGGACGGCGACGTCATGGAGGGCTCGATCACCGGTCTCGGCGCGCAGCGCAACCGGTGCGTGACGGAATCGGCGGAGGACGCGTGATGCTGGACCGCACCGATCCCGAGGGCGCGATCGCCGAGGCGGCCGCCAAGTACTCCAACTGGGGACGCTGGGGCGACGACGACGTCCTCGGCACCGTGAACTTCATCGACGAGGCCAAGCGGCGCGAAGGCGCGGCGCTGGTCCGGCGTGGCGTGTCGTTCTCGCTGTCGCAGCGCTTCGACATGAACGGCCCGCAGAAGGGCTGGCGGCGCCGCACCAACCCCGTCCACACGATGCTGGACACCGGGACGGACGCGGCGCTCGGCAACCAGGGCTTCCCGCACGGCATCGGCGGCGCGGACGACGTCGTCGCGATGCCGCTGCAGTGCTCCACCCAGTGGGACGGCCTCGGCCACATCTTCGACCACGGCAAGGCGTGGAACGGGCGCCCGGCGGAGAAGGTCGTCACGTCCGACGGCGACCTGGTCACCGGCATCGAGCACATGGCCGCTCCGGTCGCGGGGCGCGGCGTCCTGCTGGACGTCGGGCGCGTCCTCGGCGAGGACGGCGAGCTGCCCGACGGCTTCGCCATCACCGAAGAGCACCTCCAGGCGGCCATCGACGCGCACGGCGTGACGGTCGGGCGCGGTGACATCGTGTGCGTCCGCACAGGGCAGCTGACGCGCGCGCGCCGCGACGGCTGGGGCGACTACGCGGGCGGGCCCGCGCCCGGTCTTTCGTTCACCACGGCCGGATGGCTGCACCGTACCGAGATCGCGGCGATCGCCACCGACACGTGGGGGTTCGAGGTGCGGCCCAACGAGTTCGACGACGCGTTCCAGCCGCTGCACCAGGTCGCGATCCCGAACATGGGGCTGCTGATCGGCGAGCTGTGGGACCTGGACGCGCTCGCCGCGGACTGCGCGGCCGACGGCGTGCACGAGTTCTGGCTGGCGGCCGGGCCGATCCCGGTCACCGGCGCGGTCGGCGCCCCCGTCAATCCCATCGCGGTGAAGTGAGGTCGGCATGGCAGCAGTAGGGAACGTCCTGATCGTCGGGGGCGGCACGGCCGGGTCGGCGCTGGCCGTCCTGCTGGCGCGGGGCGGCGTCGCGGTGGACGTCGCGGAGATCAAGCCGGACGCGACCGCGCTCGGCTCGGGGATCACGCTGCAGGGCAACGCGCTGCGGGTGCTGCGCGACCTCGGCGTGTGGGACCGGCTGAGCGCGTCCGGGTACGCGTTCGACGTGCTCGGCCTGCGGGCGCCGGACGGGACGCTGATCGCGGAGATCCCGGACGCCCGGACCGGCGGCCCGGACCTGCCCGCGACGCTCGGCATGAACCGTCCCGAGCTGGCGGCGGTGCTCGCGGAGGCGGTGCGGGACGCGGGCGCGACCGTCCGGTTCGGCCTGACCGTCACCGCGCTCGACGACTCCGGCGAGCACGTCGCGGTGCGCTTCTCCGACGGGACCGAAGGCACGTACGACCTGGTCGTGGGCGCGGACGGCATCCGCTCCGCGGTGCGCGGGCTGCTCGGCATCGACGCGTCGCCGAAGCCGACCGGCATGGGGATCTGGCGGATCCACACGCGCCGTCCCAAGGACGTCGAGCGCACCGACCTCATCTACGGCGGGCCGTGCTTCATCGCCGGGTACTGCCCGACCGGTCCCGACACGATGTACGCGTACCTGGTCGAGAAGGCGCGGCCCCGCGAGTCGATCGCGGACGCCGACAAGCCGTCGCACATGCGCGCGCTCGCCGAGGGCTACGGCGGCGCCTGGGACGAGATCCGCGCCGACATCACCGACCCCGACCGCATCAACTACACCTGGTTCGAGTCGCTGCTGGTCGACCGTCCGTGGAACCGGGGCCGGACCGTCCTCATCGGCGACGCCGCGCACGCATGCCCGCCCACGCTGGCGCAGGGCGCGGCGCAGTGCCTGGAGGACGCCGCCGTCCTCGCCGAGCTGCTGCTGGGCGCCGACCGGCTCGACCAGGCGCTGTTCGACGCGTTCATGGACCGGCGGTTCGAGCGTGCGAAGGCGGTCGTGGAGGCGTCGGTGCAGCTCGGTGAATGGCAGCTGAACCCGTCCCCCGACGCCGACGTCCCCGGCCTGATGGGCCGTATCAGCGCGATCGTGAGCGAGCGCCCGTGAACATCCCCACCGTCGACATGCACGCGCACGTCCTGCTGCCGCAGATCGAGGAGACCGTCGCCGGGGCGCCCGGCCACGCCGAGCACCGGGAACTGGACGCGCGCCGCAACGGCCCGGAGTCGTTGCAGGCCGGCGGCAAGATGATCGGCGAGCGTTTCGAGCGGCTGACGCGGATCGAGGCGCGGCTCGCGGACATGGACGCCGCCGGCGTGGACGTGCAGATCGTCAGCCCGTCGCCGTCGCACTACCACTACTGGGCCGCGCCCGACCTGGCCCGCAAAGTGTTCACGATGGCGAACGAGGCGACCGCGGCGCACTGTGCGCAGGTCCCGGACCGGCTGCACGGGCTCGGGCTCGTCCCGCTCCAGCATCCGGACCTGGCGGTCGAGGCGCTCGACCATGCGCTGTCGCTCGGGTTGAAGGGCGTCGAGATCTCCTCGCACGCCCCCGGCCGCGAGCTGTCCGACCCGGAGCTGGAGCCGCTGTGGGCGCGGGCCGCCGAGACCGGCGCGGTCGTGTTCCTGCACCCGTTCGGCTGCACGCTGGACGAGCGGCTCGACCGGTACTACCTGTCCAACATCGTCGGGCAGCCCACCGAGAACGCCGTCGCGCTGTCGCATCTGATCTTCTCCGGCGTGCTGGACCGGCATCCCGGCCTGAAGATCGTCGCGGCGCACGGCGGCGGCTACCTGCCGACCTACCTCGGCCGCGCCGACCACGGCTGGCGGGTGCGGCCCGAGTCCCGGACCTGCACCGAACCGCCGAGCGGCTACCTGCGGCGGATCTGGTTCGACTCGCTCGTCTACGAGCCGGGCGCGCTGCGCGCGCTGATCGAGGCGGCGGGCGCGTCGCAGGTCGTCATGGGCTCGGACCACCCGTTCGACATGGGCGTGGACGACCCGCTCGACCGGCTCCGCGCCGCCCTGCCACCCGGCGACGACCTCGACGCCGTGCGCGGCGGCAACGCCGTCGCCCTCTTCGACCTCAAGGAGAACTGATGCCCGACAGGCTCATCACCCATCTGCGCCACGTGGACCTCGCCGTCCCCGACTACGACCGGCAGCGCGAGTTCTACTCCGGCGTCTGGGGCCTGACCGAGGTCGCGGGCGACACCGGGATCTCGTTCCTCGCGGCGGAGGGGTCGCCGGAGCAGTACGTCGTCCGGCTCCGCAAGTCGGACGAGAAGCGCCTCGACCTGGTGTCGTTCGGCGCCGCGTCCCCCGCCGACGTCGACGCGCTCGCCGAGCGGCTCGGCGCGGCCGGCGTCAAGATCGTCGCCGAGCCCGGGAAGCTCGCCACGCCCGGCGGCGGTTACGGGTTCCGGTTCTTCGACATCGACGGCCGGACCGTCGAAGTGTCGGCGGACGTCGCCGTCCGCGAGCACCGGCGGCTGGAGGAGCGGGAGGCGGTGCCGGTCCGGCTGTCGCACGTCGTGCTGAACGCCCCCGACCTGGACGCCACCCGCGCCTGGTACGAGACGCACCTGGACTTCGCGCTCAGCGACACCCTCACGTCCCCGCACATGGGCAAGGTCATGCACTTCATGCGCTGCAACCCGCAGCACCACAGCATGGCGATCGCGAAGGGGCCGCACACGTCCCTGCACCACGTGTCGTTCGAGATGCGCGGCCTGGACGAGTACATGTTCGGCACCGGACGGCTGCTGCGCGCGGGCGTCCGGATGATCTGGGGGCCGGGGCGGCACAAGGCGGGCGACAACACGTTCTCCTACTTCCTGGACCCGCACGGCAACACCGTCGAGTACACCACCGAGCTGGAGACCCTCGACGAGGACGCCTGGCACCCGCACCTGTACGACTTCTCCGATCCCGACGTCACCGACCAGTGGGGCACGGCGAACCCGATGAACGAGCTGATCGCCAAGGAGTCGTTCAACGACCCCGACCGCGGCGTGTTCGTCGCCCCGCCGGTCTGATCGGAGGGAGACGCGATGCGACTCGCCACCTACCTGCATCAGGGCGTCCGCCGCTGCGGCGTCGTGGAAGGCGACCGGGTGCTGCCGTTCCCGGACGGCACCGACCTGCTCGACGTCGTCGCGTCCGGTTCGGTTCCGGAGCCGGCGGGCGCGGCCGTGCCGCTCGCGGGCGTGCGGCTGCTGCCGCCGATCGAGCCGCCGTCCGTGCGGGACTTCGTCTCCTTCGAGGAGCACGTCGAGGGCGTCCGGAAGGCCGTGGACGGCGCGTCCGGCGTCCCGGACGCCTGGTACGACGCGCCGACCTTCTACTTCTCCAACCCGCACGCGATGGTCGGCGCGCACGACGACGTCCCGCTCCCGCCGGGCTGCCAGGCCCTCGACTTCGAGCTGGAGGTCGCCGCCGTCATCGGGCGCGCGGGCGCCGACCTGTCCCCCGAGCAGGCGCGCGACCACATGTTCGGCTACACGGTCTTCAACGACTGGTCGGCGCGCGACCTGCAGTCCCGGGAGATGCAGGTCGGGCTCGGCCCGTGCAAGGGCAAGGACTTCGCCACCACGCTCGGCCCGTGGATCGTCACCGCCGACGAGCTGGAGCCCTACCGCGGCGCGGACGGGTTCCTGCGGCTCGGCCTGACCGCCGAGGTCAACGGCGAGGTCGTCGGCCGGGACCTGCTGTCCAACATGGGCTGGCCGTTCGACGACCTCGTCGCCTACGCCTCGCGCGGCGCGCGGCTGCGGCCCGGCGACGTCCTCGGCTCGGGGACGTGCGGGAACGGCGGCTGCCTCGCCGAGCTATGGGGACGGCGCGGCGCGCAGGACCCGCCGCCGCTCAAGCCGGGCGACACCGTCACCCTCACCGTCGAGGGCATCGGCACGGTGTCCAACACGATCGTCCCGGGCGCGGCGCCCGTCCCGATCCCGCGTGCCCGCAAGCGCGCGCGGGAACGTCCGTGAACCGGGTCGCCGGGAAGGTCGTCGTGGTCACGGGCGCGGCGCAGGGCCAGGGCGCGGCGGAGGCCGCCGCCCTGGCCCGCGAGGGCGCAACGGTCATCGCGACCGACCTCGCCGACGACGCCCCGGCACTGCCGGACGGCGTCGTCTACCGGCGGCTCGACGTCACGTCCGAATCCGAGTGGGCCGAGCTCGCCGCGTGGCTCCGCGAGACCCACGGCCGCGTGGACGGCCTGGTCAACAACGCGGGCGTCACCTGGCGGGCCCGTCTCGGCGAGGTCACCGTCGCCGACTGGGAGCGCGTGCACCGCGTCAACGTGACCGGCGCGCTGCTGGGCGTCCAGCACCTCGCGCCGCTGATGCCGCCGGGGTCGTCGATCGTCAACGTCGGGTCCGCCGCCGGGCTGACCGGCCACTATCCGGTCGCCTACACCGCCAGCAAGTGGGCGCTGCGCGGCCTGTCCGCGACGGCCTGCACGGAGCTGGGACGCGCCGGGATACGCGTCAACACCGTCCACCCGGGGTTCATCGAGACGCCGATGACGGCGTCCGCCCCGGCGGCGTTCCGCGACGCGAACAACGCGCAGACGCCGCTCGGCCGGCCCGGCACCGTCGACGAGGTCGCCCCGCTGATCGTCTTCCTCGTCTCGGACGAGGCGTCCTACATCAGCGGTGCCGAGATCCCGGTCGACGGCGGCTACACCGCCCACGGCGGCGCCAAACCCATCTCCGACTAAGCTCGCCGCGTTCCACCTCGACAAGCTCGTGGCGGCGGGCCTGCTGCGGGCCGGCTACGCCAACCCGTCCGGCGTGCGCCGGG
>NZ_JBEZJL010000061.1:0-63306 GCF_040651755.1 Actinomadura sp. NPDC048394
CGACCACGACCTGCAGCGCAAAAGACCGGTGGCGCGTCCGGCGATCGACCGGACTGTCTCCGCGACGGCTTTCTCACGCAGCCGCCGAGATACACAGAACAACACCTATGCGGCAGAATGCGGTGACGGCCTGCGGGACGTCGCCGAGTTGCCGGAGCCGGACTAAGGTGGAGGGTGAGGATGGCCCGCACGACGATGGGTGAGGTGGCTGGGTGAGCAGTGGGCCTTCTGTGGGATGTGCCGTCCCTGAGCGCGGCGGCATCCCGCTCGCTCTGGGTGCGGACCTTGGCGTGGTGCCGGTTTTGCAACTTTTGCGTTTCGCTCCCCGGCGCGCAGCCGTCCCGACGCGATCGCGATCTGCTCGGCGACGTCCTCGATCACCGTCCCGCGGGTCATGGCGCCTGCGTAACGTCTCCGCGCAGCCCGGCACCCGCCTGATACCTCCGCTTGCGGGAGAGCGTGCGGCTCGCTGACCCGGCGAAGCACTCCGCGCTCCGGGGCCGCAGGATCATGTCAAGTGCCGGATGAGGGCGCCCATCCGTTCCCACGGCGGGTCGGAGGTGTCGTCGGCGAACGCGTACCAGGCTCCCGGTTCGGCCGGGTCTCCGATCAGCCGCCCCTTCACCGGCGCCGACAGCGCGCGTTGGCTGCCCGCTTCGGCGACTCCGGCCGGACCGAGCGCCAACGCGAGCGGGCGGGGAAACCCCAGCAGGCGGGCCGGATAGGTAAGGTCGGCACGCCCCGGCATGCAATGGGCCGTGAGCGTGCTGAGTTCGCCGGTTCCGGCGTACCGGTCCGCCAGGGACTCGAGGGCGCCGAGGGGGCCCGGCGACCAGGTGTCGCCAGGCAGCGACATCACGAAGATGACCTCTTCCCTGACACCCGTATCGACACGTGATACCTGCACTGTGCCGCCGAAGGGCGGGCCCGGCTCCCCATGGCCGCCCGTGAACACCAGCCAAGTCGGACGTGGTGCGCGGCGGCGGCACAGGGCGGTCAGAGCGGCCCGGTCCCAGCGGGCCACGGCCGGTTCGGCGGCGCCCCATCCGGACGGGGCGGCGCCGGCGAGGAGCAGCGCCAGCTCCTCGACCGCCGAGCCCAATACCAGCTCTTCCGTGGCGTCGTGGACGACACGTAGGTCGACGATGACGTGATGCCCCAGTTCCGCGTCTTCGGGGCCGCGCAGGAAGGTGGGGGACGGGCCGTCCGTCCTGGCACGCTCGGCCACAACGAACTCGGTGCCGTTCCAGTCCACCGGGAGCCCGGAGAACCCCTCGTAGTGGCCGTCACCTGCGTGCACGATCCAGCGTGCCTGCGGGCCGCGGAAGGCCAGCCGCAGCGGCAGCGTGATCCGGGTGTCGGGCGGGGTGAGCACCTGGAGCACCAGGTCTTCGGCCGCGCACCGCGCCATGACGTCGGTCACCCATGACGAGATCGGCACGATCTCCTGGTCCCGCGTGATGACGACGCTCCTCTCGGTGGCCAGGTCGACGGCCGGATGCTCCCTCACGTCGGCTCCGGTGGTTCCGGGGGCGCCGGCGGCCACACCGCGCCGCCCAGCCGGGAGATCAGCTCCGCGGCGAAACGGTGCGCCACGGCGGGCCCGTCCGGGGCGTCGTCCGGCACCCACGCCTCCATCCACCAGTACGGGATCGCCAGCCCAGCGGTGACGCGGTCCCCGAGCAGCCGCTCCACCTCGCCCTCGACCTCGACCCGCTGTGCCTCCTCGATGCTCACCAGCACCCGGTCCGACTCGTCGCAGAGCTGGACCAGCCTGTCATCACCGGCGGCCCGGACCCACAGCGACTCGTCCGCGACCACCATCGAGTCGGCGAGGTCCAGGGCGTTGGGCTCACGTTGGGTCAGCACGACCAGGAAATAGGCCATTACGCCTCCCGCAGGGAGGACGGCCGCGGTGCGGGGACGCCGGGCGGCTCGTCCAGCAGCGCCGTCTGGATGAGTCGTGGGCCGTCTCCGCGGGTGAGCCAGAGTCCGCGTCCCGGCGGCTGCGGCCGGGCGTACACGCGGGGGAACAACTGCCCCTCCGATCGGTCGCCGGACATCAGTAGTGCGCCGGTGCCGATCTCCCGCATCGCCTGGACGAGCGGGTCGTACATGCCGCGGGACGCTCCGGCGACGCGGCGGGTGACGACGAAGTGGACACCGATGTCGCGGCCGCCGGCGACGAACGGCAGGAAGGGTGCGAGCGGCTGCTGCCCGGCCGTGGTGAGCAGGTCGTAGTCGTCCACCAGGATGACGATGCGCGGTGTCGGGACGGTGCCGTCGCTGTCCGCGGCGACGTCGTCGGGCATTCGTTCCTGCAGTTCCTGCGCCACGTTCGCGGCAAGCCCGGCGCACACGCGCGGAGTGGTGGCGTATCCGCCGAGGTAGGGCGCCGGGATGACGTCGCGCAGCGTCCGGCGCGGGTCCATGACAGCGAACACCATCTCGCCGGGCGTGTACCGGGCTATCAGGCCGCCGGCGATCAGCCGCAGCAGGTTCGTCTTGCCGCATCCGCCGTCGCCGAGGACGAGCAGGTTCTGGTCGACGCCGAACAGGTCCAGGGGCACCGGGGCAAGGTGTCGCTCGTCCACGCCGATCGGCACCAGCCTCGGCTCGTCCGCCGGGCCGGGCAGGTCGTGCGCGGGCAGCCGGTGCGGCAGGACGCGGACCTGCGCCGCCACCGGCCCGGCGGTGGCGCCCCGGATCCTGCCGACCGCCGACTCCACCGCCTCGCCGAGCGCGGACGGATCGGGCGCGCCGCCGATCGCGGGCACAGCGACCTGCGCGAACAGCTTGGCCTCGGTCAGGACGCGGCCGGGCAGGTCCGCGCTGATCGTCTGGGCCAGTTTGCGGTCCACGGCGGAGTCCGAGGGGTCGTTCAGCCGCAACTCGACCCGCTGCCCGAAGTTGGACTGGGCCGCGATCCGCACGTCGTTCCAGCGCAGCATCCCGGCGACCACGTGCACGCCGTAGCCGCCGCCGCGCTGCAGCAGGTCGGCGACCATGTCGTCGATCTCCTCGAAGTCGGTGCGGATGGCTCCGAAGCCGTCCACGAGGAGCACGACGTCCGCGCACGGCAGTTCGGGCACCAGCCCGTCGGCGTGCATCCGGCGCAGCCGCGCGACCCCGTCGATGCCGCGGTTCCGGAAGACCTCCTGGCGGTGCTCCAGCATCCCGTGGACTTCCTCGACCGTTCGGCGGATCCGCTCGTAGTCGGTGCGGCCCGCGATTCCGCCGACGTTGGGCAGGCCCTCCAGAGCCTGGAGCCCGCCGCCGACGAGGTCCAGCCCGTACACCGACACCTCAGAGGGTGAGCGGGTGAGCGCAAGCGAGAGCGTGAGCGTGCGCAGCAGCGTCGTCTTCCCGGTCTGCGGGCCGCCGATGATCGCGACGTGCCCGCCGGCCGCCGTCAGATCGAGCCGCCAGACGTCCTGCCATTGCCGGCGGGCGTCGTCCAGCAGACCGACCGGCACCTCGAGCCCCTTCCCTCGGGCGTCCGGCAGGTGCATCCCGGCGGCGGTGACCTGGACGGGGCCGCAGATTTCCTCAAGCGTCACCAAGGACGGCAGCGGCGGCAGCCAGATCGTCTGGACCCGGCGGCCGTGCCGGGACAGCGACTCGACCGTCACGTCGAGCAGCGTCGGCCCGGAGGTCCGTTCCGGCAGGCTCGGCTCGTCGGCGCCGTCCCCCTCCGTCTCCGTGCGGCGCCTGGCCGTCTCGCTCCTGTTGAGCACCGGATAGAGGCGGACCGGCGGTGCCTGCCCGGCAGGCTCCTCGTCGGCCGCCGCCTGGTCGCGGTACGCGCCCGACACGTAGCCGCCCTTGAACCTCAGGTAGACGCTGGTGTCGACCTTGAGGTACCCGAAGCCGGGCAGGGCCGGCAGGTGGAAGGCGTCCGTCGTGCCGAGGACAGTCCGGCTCTCCTCCTCGGAGAACGTGCGCAGCCCGATCCGGTAGGACAGATAGGTTTCCAGGCCGCGCAGCTTGCCGCTCTCGACGCGCTGGCTTGACAGGAGCAGGTGGACGCCGATGCTGCGGCCGATCCGGCCGATGGACAGGAAGAGTTCGATGAAGTCCGGACGAGCGGTGAGCAGCTCGCCGAATTCGTCGATGATGACCAGCAGGTGCGGCAGCGGGGGCAGCTCGGGCCGTTCCGCGCGCAGGTGGTTGTAGTCGCCGACGCTGGCGATGTTGCCGGCGTCCCGCAACACCTGCTGGCGGCGCTGCACCTCGCCGGCCAGGCTGGCGTAGGCGCGCTCTATGAGCCCCGCGTCGTCCTCAAGGTTGGTGATGACCCCGGCGACGTGTGGAAGCGATCCGAACCGGCGGGACGCCCGGCGCGTCAGCCCTCCCGCCTGCGGGCGGCGACCGCGAGCAGCGCCGCCAGCAGGGCGAACGCCGCGCCGATCAGCCAGACCGCGACGTAGCCGCCCTCACGCGGGTCGTCGTGCCCGGCGGGCGCGGCGAGCAGCGTGCCGAACAGGCCGCCCGCGACCGCGCCGCCGACCGTCTTGACGTTGTTGTAGACGGCGGTGGCGACGCCCGTCCGGGACGGGTCGGACGCCTCGGCGATCACCGTGGGCATCGCGCCGAGCGCGGTGCCCATGCCGAGGCCCATCAGGGTCAGCTCGGCGACCACCTGCCACAGCGCGCCGTGCGCCGCCGCGAACGCGACGAACCCGGTCCCGACCAGCAGGAACGAGCCGATCAGCGCGCCGCGGTAGCCGATCTTCCCGGCGATCCGCGCGGTGCACGCCGAGCCGGCGATGCTCGCGGCCATCGCGGGCAGCATGGCCAGCGCGATCGACAGCGAGGACAGCGCGAAGCCGTAGCCGGCCTCGTCCGGGTCGGTGGCGAAGAAGGTCGCGTTCGGGGACTGGCCGCCGAAGTAGATCACCCCGAACGCGAACGAGGCGAAGTAGAACGGCGCGACGTGCCGTCCGGCCATGGCGCGCAGGTCCACGAGCGGCTCGGCGGTGCGCAGCTCGACGAACGCCCACACCGCGAGCAGCGCGAGCCCCGCGAGGGCGGGGACGAGCACGCGCCCGCTCCCCCAGCCGTGGTCGCCGGCCGACGACACGCCGGCGAGCAGCCCGAGGACCGCGAGGCCGAGCAGCGCGACGCCGGGCCAGTCGACCCGTCCGGCGGCGCGGGTCACCGACTCGGGGATCGCGACCATCGACACGGCGACGCAGGCCACGGCGAGGACGGCGGGGACCGCGAGGGCGAGCCGGACGTCGCCGAAGACCTTGCCGGCCACGCCCATGCCGAGGCCGCCGAGCAGCCCGCCGAGGGTGAGTGCGCCGACCAGCCGGGCGATCGCGCGGCGGGCCAGGTCGACCGGGAGCCGGTCGCGGACCAGCGCGATCTCCAGCGGCATCAGCGCGACCAGCGGGCCCTGCAGCAGCCGTCCTGCCAGCAGCACCGGGAAGGCGGGCGCGACCGCGCACAGCACCGACCCCGCGGCGACGCAGGCCAGCGCGATCCGCAGCATCCGGCGGTGCCCGTACAGGTCGCCGAGCCGGCCCATCGCGGGCGCGCAGACGGCCGCCGACAGCAGCTGGACGGAGACGACGAGCGCGACGGCGGAGTCCGGGACGCCGAAGGTGTCGCCGATGCTCGGCAGGATCGGCGCGATCCCGGCCTGCAGGAACCCGCTGACCAGCTCGAACAGGACGAGCAGGCCGACCACGGCGGTGACCGACCGCACCGGCGGCGCCGCCCCTTCCCCGGTGGCGGCGCCGGTGGCGGCCGTCACGCGTCCCCCAGGCGGCGCGTCGCGAGCTCGGCCAGCAGCGCGGCGGCGTCGGGCAGGACGGCGTCGTCGTAGGCGGCCTGCGGCGAGTGGTTCATCGGCGCGGTCGCCGGCTCGCGGCCGGCCGGGCAGGCGCCGAGCCCGATGAACGCGCCGGGGACCTGCTGGAGGACGAACGAGAAGTCCTCGGAGCCGGCCATCGGGCGCGGGACGTCGAAGACGCGCGCGTCGCCGAACAGGTCGCGGGCGGTGCCGAGCGCGAACGCGGCCTCGCCGGCGGCGTTGACGGTGACGGGGTACTGCTCGACGTAGTCGATGTCGGCCTCGACGCCGTGCGCGGCGGCGATCCCGCGCACGGTCCGCTCGACGCCCGCGCGGACCTTGCGGTGCGCCTCTTCGGAGAACGACCGGACGGTGATGTCCATCGACGCGGTCTCGGGGATGACGTTCCCGGCCGTCCCGGCGTGGACGGAGCCGACGGTCACGACGGCGGGGTCGAAGATGTCCAGCTCGCGGGTGACCATCGTCTGGAGCGCGCCGACCATCGCGGCGAGCGCGGGCACCGGGTCCTTGGCGCCGTGCGGTGACGAGCCGTGCCCGCCCTTCCCCCGGACGACCACATTGACGGCGTCGGACGCGGCCATCGCCGTCCCGCCCCGGCTGACGATCGTGCCCTGCGGCAGCGCGGTGGAGAACACGTGCAGGGCGTAGGCGGCGACGGCGCGCTCTCCCGCCGCGTCCAGCACCCCCTCGTCGATCATGATCTTGGCGCCGCCCATGCCCTCCTCGCCGGGCTGGAACATCAGCACCACGTCGCCGGCCAGCTCGTCGCGGCGCGCGGCGAGCAGCTTGGCCGCGCCGACGAGGCCGGCGACGTGCAGGTCGTGCCCGCAGGCGTGCATCCGCCCGGGGATCGTCGAGGCGTAGTCGAGGCCGGTGTCCTCCTGGACGGGCAGCGCGTCCATGTCGCCGCGCAGCAGCACCGCCGGGCGGCGCCCGTCCGCGCGGGCCGCGCCGCCGCGCAGCACGGCGGTGACCGAGCCGAGGCCCTTGCCGGTGGTGATCTCCAGCGGCAGCCCGTCCAGCGCGGCGAGGACCTTCTCCTGGGTGCGCGGCAGGTCGAGGCCGAGCTCCGGCTCGCGGTGCAGGGCGCGGCGCAGCTCGGTCAGTTCTTCCCGCAGGTCAGCGGCATCGTCACAGACAGACATGCAGGTATGGTGCGGAGTCGGACCCTTTCCGCCCGGCTTCTGCCGGTATCCACCGCGAGAGACCGCTCGTATGCCGACATCGACCACCCTCGACGAGCTGGACCACCTGCTCGTCACCGCCCTGCAGACCGCGCCCCGCGCCGACTGGCGCCGGATCGGCGCGGCGCTCGGCGTGGACGCCTCCACCGCCGCGCGCCGCTGGGCGCGGCTGACCGGGGCCGGGCTGGCCTGGCTGTCGTGCTTCCCGGTCGCGGTCGACTGGCTGACCCCGGTCGTCGCGTTCATCGAGATCGACTGCGTGCCGGGGCGGCTGCACGAGGTCGCCGCGGAGCTCGCCGAGGACCCGCACGTGTTCAACCTGGAGCACGTCACCGGCGGCCGGGACCTGCTGATGACCGTGGTGCTGCGCGACAACGCCGAGCTCGCCCGCTACGTCGGCTTCCGGCTCGGCCGGCTCGACGGCGTCGCCGCGACCCGCACGCAGCTCGCCACCACCCTGCACTCCGAGGGCAGCCGGTGGCGGCTCGACCGGCTCGACCAGCGGCAGCGCGACCTGCTGGTGCGCGACCGCCCCCGCGACCGGGGCGAGTGGGTGCTGCGGGCGGAGGACCAGCGGCTCGCGCGGCTGCTCGTCGAGGACTGCCGGCAGCCCGTCGCGCGCCTCGCCGAGCGCAGCGGCCTCAGCCCGACGACGGTGCGCCGCCGGCTGGCCCGGATGGACCGCGGCGGCGCCCTCATGTACCGCTGCGAGGTCGCCCGGTTCCTGTCCGGCTGGCCGGTGACGGTGTACCTGTGGGGCTCCGCGCCGCCCGACGAGGTGACGCGGCTCGCGGGCCTGCTCGCCGGGCTCCGCGAGACCCGGATGTGCGCGTCGCTGACCGGCGCGCACAACGTCCTGTTCGCCGTGTGGCTGCGGTCGGTGGAGCGCGTCCAGTCGTTCGAGACGGCGCTGCGGCGGCGCTTCCCGCAGCTGGAGATCGTCGACCGGGCGGTGGCGCTGTGGCAGGTGAAGCTCGCCGGGCAGCTGCTCGACCCGCAGGGCCGGCACCTGCGCGGCGTCCCGTTCTGGACGTGGGACGACCCCGGCACCGAGGACGCGCTCGGCGACCTGGTCGCGCGGCTGCGCGCGGGCCCGGGCCCGCAGGCCGCCGCCCCCTGACGGGCGTCGTCGTTTATCGTGGTCTTCCGTCCGCGACGCGCCCCGTTCCCGCCCCACCGCGGCGGGACGCGCGAGCCGGTGCCGTGGGTGGCGAGGCCAGGGAACTCCATGAGAAAGGCGGGGGCGTGACGCAGCGACGACCGCGGCTCTCGGCCGACGACCCGGCGGGCGAGGATCCGGCGGGCGGCGGCGCGGGCGAGGTGCCGGACGACGTCACCGCCGCCGTCGAGCGGGTGCTGAGCGCGGCGGCGCTGCTGTGGAGCCGCGCCGACCAGGGCCTGGAGCCGGCGGTGTCGCCGATCCAGCTGCGCGCCGTGGAGGCGATCGCCCGGTTCGGCCGGCCGAACCTCGGCCGGCTCGCCGAGGAGCTCGGCGCGATCCCGTCGTCGGCGAGCCGGCTGTGCGACCGGCTGGAGGCGGCCGGCCTGGTGGTGCGGGAGAACGCGGTCGCGGACCGGCGGGAGATCATCGTCCGGCTGAGCAAGCAGGGCGAGCGGCTGTACTCGGAGCTGACCCGGCGCCGCCGCGCGGCGGTGCGCGAGGTGCTCGCGCAGCTGTCGCCGGGGTCCCGGGGGCGGCTCATCGACGCGCTCACCGAGTTCGATCTGGCCCGCGAGCGGCAGGACGCGGGCTCGTCCGAGGCGGTCGGCTCCCGGACGGCCTGAGCCCGCCGGCCGCGCCCCCGCCCGCACCCCGCCCGTGTCCCGCGGGGATTCCGGGAGGAATTCCGGTGCTCCTCGACATCAAGTATTTGCCATGTGGCAAGCTTTTTGACAGTCTTCCCCTGCGGTTCCCCGTCCCGGTCCGGACGGCCCGCGGAGGAACCATGCCCCCGGGAGGTGGACGGCCCGGACAACGAGATGGGGTCGCAATGAGCACGCACGGCCGCGCGGCCGACGTCGAACGGGCGCTGCGCACCGCCCCGGCGCATGCGCTCCCGGAGACGCTGGCCGCCCTCCTCGGGCGGGAGCTGCCCCGCGTCCGGAGCGCGCGCCTGCTGGTGAACGACTACCACTCGCGCGTCCTGCTCCCGGTCGAGCCCTTCCCCTCCGCACCGGCGCGGCCGGCCGGAGGGGAGCCGGCCGCGCCGCTCAGGATCCGGGGCTCCGCGGCGGGGCGCGCGTTCGTCTCCCGCCGGCCCGTCGTCGAGCCCGCCCCGGACGGTCCCGGGCGGCCGGACGGCGCGGACGCGACCGTGTTCGTCCCCGTCACCGCGCGCGGCGAGCGGCTCGGCGTGCTGGAGCTCGCGTCGTCGGGCGGCGACTGGGACGACGCCGCGTTGGCCGAGCTGGCGGAGGTCGGCGCGGTGTTCGGGTCGGCGCTGCGGGTCGCCTGGCACCACACCGACCGGTACGAGCGGGCCCGGCGCAGCCAGCGGCTCACGCTGGCCGCCGAGCTGCAGTGGCAGCTGCTGCCCGGGCACGCCTGCGCCGGGGACGGCTACAGCCTCGCCGGGCACCTGGAGCCCGCCTACTCGATCGGCGGCGACAACTTCGACTGGTCCGCCGAGCACGACCACCTCGCGCTGACCGTCACCAACGGGTCGGGCACCGGCATCCAGGCGGCGCTTTTGACGTCGCTGACGGTCGGGGCGCTGCGCAACGCGCGCCGGTCCGGCGCCGACATCGGCGAGCAGGCGAGCCTCGCCAACGACATGGTCCACGTCCGCTACGGCGGGCGCGAGTTCACCGAGACGCTGGTGATGCGGATCGACCTCGCCGACGGGACCGTGCACGTCATCGACGCGGGCTCGCCGCGGATCCTGCGGATGCGCGGCGCCGAGGTGGCGCGGATCCCGCTCGAGCAGCAGCTCCCGCTCGGCATGTTCCCCGACACCGAGTACAAGCCGCAGCGGTTCCGGCTGGAGCCCGGCGACCGGCTCGTCATCGTCAGCGACGGGGTGTTCTCCGCGCGGTCCGCGCGCGGCGAGTTCGGCGCGCAGGCGCTGGAGCAGGCGACCCGCCGCAGCCGCCTGCAGGACGCGGCGGAGGTGCCGCTGACCATCGTGAACGAGCTGATCGAGCACCACGAGGGCGCCGACCTCGCCGATGACGCCGTGGTGGTGTGCCTGGACTGGCGCGGCCCCGGCGCGCCGCCCGCCGCCGCACCGGAGTAACCTCCCGCTTACCGAGCCGAGCGGAGGAGGCGCGATGGACGGGCTGGACGCGATGGAGACCGTGCGGGCGGCCGACGGGATCATCCACGACGTGGGCGCCGCGTGGATGCTGGACCCGGCGACCCCGGAACGCGGCAAGCGGGCCGGCTACGACAACCCGTTCGCCTTCTACTTCGCGGGCCGCGGCGGGGTTCTCGGCGACGTCGACGCCGGCGTGGTGTCCGCCGCGATGGGCTGGTTCCCGGCGCCGGTCGTCCGGCTCTTCTGGGACGAGGGCGTCGCGGTCGCGGGGGCGCGCGAGGCCGCCCGCCGGTACGCGGCGACGTGCGTGGAGTGGGGCCGCGACCACATCGGCGACGCCGGCGGCGAGCGGCTGTGCGAGCTGGCCGGACGCGTCGTCGACGCGGCGGAGGGCTCCGGGCTGCCGCTGTTCTGCGGATGGCGCGCCGAGCCGCTGGCCGACGACGTCCCGGGCCGCACCGCGCAGCTGGTGCACGTGCTGCGGGAGTGGCGCGGCGCGCTGCACCTGGTGGCGACGACCGCGGCGGGGCTCGCGCCGCTGGAGGCCGTGCTCGCCGGCTCGAACGAGGACCGGGCCCGCTTCCTCGGCTGGCGCGGCGACCTCCCGGACTGCTCGGCGCTCAAGGGCCGCCGAGCGGAGGCGGAGGAGACCACCGACCGGCTCGCCGCCGCCGTGTACGAGCGGGCGCTGTCGCCCGCCGAGCGCGCCGAGTTCGTGGAGCTCATCCGCGCGGTCGGAGCCGCCGCGCTCGGCTGACGCGCCTTTTTTGTCGTCCGGGACACAAGAACGGTTCGGCGATTGTGTCGGCGGGCGACTGTCGCGGGCGGAGAACGGCGTCCATTGTTGCCCCGTATCCGTCCGCGTCCGGAAGGAGAACGTGATGGGGCGACCACCCCACCCCCTCGTTCGCCGCCCGCCGCGCCGGCTCGGCGGGCTCGCCGTGCTGGGCGCGTCGGCGCTCGTCGCCGCCGCGGCGGCGCTCCCCGTCCACGCCCTCGCCGCCCCCGCCGCCGGCCCGGGCGCCGACCGGGTCGAGACGCCGGTCGCCACGGGCTCGCCCGTCACCGGCGTCACCGAGTCGATGGTGCGGGTGCGCGTCCCGCTGCCGGCCTCGGCGGGCCCGCACCCGGAGGCCTGCGACTGGCTGTCCTACCTGCGGTTCCGGGACTCCGCAGGCCCCGCCGCGTCGGCGGACGCCGACCGGATCCTCGTCGCGCAGCCCGGCATCCTCGAAGGCGCCGGCGCCTTCGACAGCGTCGCCCGCAACACGGTCGCGGCCGCCGCGAAGGACGGGAAGCACATCGAGTTCTGGGCGCTCGACCGCCGGTCCAACTGCCTGGAGGACCACACCGGTGTCCAGGCGGGCCTCGCCGCGAAGGACGTCCACCTCGCCGTCGATTACTACTACCGGCAGAAAGAGGTCGACGGCCGGAAGTTCGCCGGCTACCAGACCAACGACCAGGTGGCCTGGCTGCAGAACGTCGGGCTGGAGCAGACCGTCCGCGACCAGTACGACCTGATGGTCCACGAGCTGCCGGACCAGCAGGCCCGCAAGCAGAAGATGCTGTGCGGCGGCCATTCCCTCGGCGGCGTCCTGACCGCGTTCTTCGCCGAATGGGATTTCGACGGGAACCATTCCACCACCGGCGACGCCGGCTACAACCAGTGCTCCGGCTATTTCGCGCTCGACACCCGCATCAGCACGAGCCTGCCCGGAGCGGGCGGCCAGCTCCCCACCGACCTGGTCCCGCTGCTGAAGTTCGGCGCGGGCGCCGTCCAGGCGGGGCTGGAGAGCGGCGTCGTCCCGCGCTCGCTCTCGGCCCCCGCGCTGATCAACACCGAGACGATGAACCTGCTGTCGATCGCGGGCCTCGCCGCCGACCTCTCCCCCGGCGGCGTGTCCGACCTCGCGACCTACGTGCCGTCCTCGTTCAACACCGACACGACGTACCGGCTGCTGTTCTCCAAGGACTACCCGACGTTCGTGAAGGGCTCCCCGACGGTGAAGGACTTCCGCTTCAGCAACGCGGCGGCGCTCGGCGGGCTCCTCGACGACAACTCCGAACCGCTGGCGTTCATGCAGGCCAGCGTCGGGTTCTGGGACGGCGGGAAGATCGTCGACAAGGAGTTCCCGGCGCCGAACGACCTGGACGCGATCGGCCTGTCCGGGCTGAAGCAGCTGCTCGGCCCGGACAAGAAGGCCATCCCCGACGAGCCGAACGGCCCGCTCTACACCTGGCGGAACTACGACCAGGTCGGCGCCGGGGTGCCCGCCTCCAAGGACGGCACGCCCTTCACGTCGTCCGCCAAGGAGGTCACCGACATCGGCGAGCTGGCCCGCAGCCTCGCCGAGCAGCCGCTCGACTTCACCGAGCACTACTTCCCCACCAAGATGGTCACCGACATCGCGCTCGCGGCCGCCCCCGGGATCGCCGACGACGCCGTCCACACCGGCGGCCCGACCGCGAACCCGATCATCAACCTGGAGGCCGGCGACGGGCTCGGCGGCTCCAGCCCACAGCCCGGCGACGTCGTCGCCCCCGGCTACCAGCACATCGACGTGCTCACCGCGGCCGCGAAGCAGAACGACGGCAAGCCCGAGATCGTCTCGACGAACCTGGCCGCCTTCGCCGCGAGGTGACGCCCCGCCCCGCCCGCGCCCCGCATCCCCGTGTTTCGGGGTGCGGGGCGCGGGTACGAGGCCGCCCGATGAGGTGAGGGGGTCGGGATGGGCGTCCGCCAGTGGATCGGATCGTGGCCGGTGTACCGGCAGGTGACCGGGGACGATCCGCTGGGCCGCGGAGCCGCCGCCAAGAGCGGCGTCAGCGAGCGCCTCAAGCCGCGGGTGAGCACCGCCGACCAGGTCGTCAAGTCCGTCTGCCCGTACTGCGCGGTCGGCTGCGGCCAGAACGTGTACGTGAAGGACGAGAAGGTCGTCCAGATCGAGGGCGACCCCGACTCCCCCGTCAGCCGCGGCCGGCTCTGCCCGAAGGGGTCCGCGAGCCTCCAGCTGACGACCGGCTCCGCGCGCGAACAGCACGTCCTCTACCGGCGCCCGCACGGCACCGAATGGGAACGCCTCGACCTCGGCACCGCCATGGACATGATCGCCGACCGCGTCATCGCGGCGCGGCGGCACGGCTGGCAGTGGGAGCAGGACGGCAACCGGACGCGGCGCACCCTCGGATTCGCCAGCCTCGGCGGCGCCACGCTCGACAACGAAGAGAACTACCTCATCAAGAAGCTGTTCACCGCGCTCGGCGCCGTACAGATCGAGAACCAGGCCCGCGTTTGACACTCCTCCACCGTTCCCAGTCTGGGAACCTCGTTCGGACGCGGCGGCGCGACCACCTTCCAGCAGGACCTGCAGAACGCCGACTGCATCGTCGTCCAGGGCTCGAACATGGCCGAATGCCATCCGGTCGGGTTCCAGTGGGTGATGGAGGCCAAGGCGCGCGGGGCCAAGCTGGTCCACGTCGACCCGCGGTTCACCCGCACCAGCGCGCTCGCGGACGTGCACGTCCCGCTGCGCGCCGGCAGTGACATCGCGTTCCTCGGCGGGATCATCAACCACGTCCTGGCGAACGAGAAGTACTTCCGCGAGTACGTGCTGGAGTACACGAACGCGTCGGTGATCCTGGACGAGGGCTTCCGCGACACCGAGGACCTCGACGGGGTCTTCTCCGGCCTGGACCCGGAAGGCCGCTGCTACTCCCCGGACACCTGGCGCTACGAGGGCCTGGAGCTGCAGGCGGCCGCCGGCGAGCGCGACATGGAGTACGACGAGCGCATCGAGGCGGCGACGTCGGGCCACGGCGAGGCGACCGGCTCCGGCGGCTCGGCGCTCGGCGAGGGCGACCCGAACCGCGACCCGTCGCTGGAGCACCCGAGATGCGTGTTCCAGGTGCTCAAGCGGCACTTCTCCCGGTACACGCCGGAGATGGTGGAGCGGGTCTGCGGCGTCCCGAGGGACCAGTTCCTGCAGGTCTGCGACCTGGTCACGGAGAACTCCGGACGCGACCGCACCACCGCGTTCGCGTACGCGGTCGGCTGGACGCAGCACACCGTCGGCGTCCAGTACATCCGGACCGCGGCGATCCTGCAGACGCTGCTCGGCAACATCGGGCGGCCCGGCGGCGGCATCCTCGCACTGCGCGGCCACGCCTCCATCCAGGGGTCGACCGACATCCCGACGCTGTTCAACCTGCTGCCCGGCTACATCCCGATGCCGCACGCCCACGCCAACGAGAACCTGGACGCGTTCATCGCGGCCGAGGCCGCCAGGAAGGGCTTCTGGGGCGAGATGCGCTCCTACTTCGTCAGCCTGATGAAGGCGTACTGGGGCGACGCGGCGACCGACGCCAACGACTTCTGCTTCGACTACCTGCCGCGCCTCACCGGATCGCACAGCACCTACGAGACGGTGATGGCGCAGATCAACGGCACCTGCAAGGGCTACTTCCTGCTCGGCGAGAACCCCGCCGTCGGATCGGCGAACGCGAAGATGCAGCGGCTCGGCATGGCGAACCTCGACTGGCTCGTCGTCCGCGACTTCTCCCTCATCGAGTCGGCCACGTGGTGGAAGGACGGCCCCGAGATCGAGACCGGCGAGATGCGCACCGAGGACATCGGCACCGAGGTGTTCTTCATGCCCGCCGCCGCGCACACCGAGAAGGACGGCAGCTTCACCAACACCCAGCGCATGCTGCAGTGGCACCACAAGGCCGTCGAACCGCCCGGGGACGCGCGCAGCGAGCTGTGGTTCATGTACCACCTCGGCCGGATCATCCGGGAGAAGCTCGCCGGGTCGTCCGACGAGATGGACCGCCCCGTCCTCGACCTCGCCTGGGACTACCCGGTGGAGGGCGCCACCGACGACCCCGCCGCCGAAGCCGTCCTGGCCGAGATCAACGGCCGCGACGCCGGCGGGAACCCGCTCTCGTCCTACACCGAGCTGAAGCCGGACGGCTCCACCAGCTGCGGCTGCTGGATCTACGCGGGCTGCTACGCCGACGGCGTCAACCAGCCCGCCCGCCGCAAGCCCGGCAAGGACCAGAGCTGGGTGGCGCCCGAGTGGGGCTGGGCGTGGCCGATGAACCGCCGCATCCTGTACAACCGGGCGTCCGCCGACCCGGACGGCAACCCGTGGAGCGACCGGAAGGCGCTCGTCTGGTGGGACGCCGAGCAGGGCAAGTGGACGGGCCATGACGTGCCCGACTTCGTCGCCGACAAGGCGCCGGACTACAAGCCGCCGCGCGGCTCCACCGGCGCCGACGCGCTCGCCGGCAACGACCCGTTCATCATGCAGGCCGACGGGAAGGCCTGGCTGTACGTCCCCGCCGGGCTCATGGACGGCCCGCTGCCGACGCACTACGAGCCGCAGGAATCGCCGTTCTCGAACCCGCTGTACAAGCAGCAGCGCAACCCCGTCCGGCAGCTCATCGACCCGCATCCGGCGAACCTCTACGAGCCCAGCGGCGACGAGCCGGGCGCGGGGGTGTTCCCGTACGTCACCACCACGTACCGGCTCACCGAGCACCACACGGCGGGCGGCATGTCGCGCTGGCAGCCGTACCTGGCCGAGCTCCAGCCGGAGTTCTTCTGCGAGGTGTCGCCGGAGCTCGCGGCCGAGCGCGGCCTCGAGCACGCCGGCTGGGCCACCATCGTCAGCGCCCGCGGCGTCATCGAGGCGCGCGTCATGGTGACCGATCGGATGTCGCCGCTGACGATGGACGGCCGCACGCTGCACCAGATCGGCCTGCCCTACCACTGGGGGTCCAACGGCTACAGCCGCGGCGACGCCGCCAACGAGCTGCTGCACCTGGCCCTGGACCCGAACACGCACATCCAGGAGGCGAAGGCGCTCGCCTGCGACATCCGCCCGGGCCGCCGGCCGCGCGGCGAGGCCGCCCTCGCCCTCGTCCGCTCCTACCGCGAGCGCGCCGGGATCACGGACCGGACCGGCACCGAACGCTGACCCGGCGCGCGCGTCAGCGGATGACGAGCGGGCGGCCGGCGGCGGGGACCAGTTCGCCGATCACGGGATGGTCCGGGAGTTCGGCGGCGACGAGGAGGCCGCCGGAGGTCTGGGCGTCGGCGAGCAGGAGGCGGTCCTCCTCGGACGCGGTGCCGAAGTCGGTGTGGGGGGCGACCCAGTCGAGGTTGCGGCGGGTGCCGCCGCTGACGTACCCGGCGCGGACGGCGGCGCGGGCGCCGTCCAGGTACGGGACGGCGGCGGCGTCGACGACGGCGGTGACGCCGGACGCGCGGGCCAGCTTGTAGAGGTGCCCGAGCAGCCCGAAGCCGGTGACGTCGGTGGCGCACTCGGCGCCTGCGGCGAGCGCGGCGGCGCAGGCGTCGCGGTTGAGCGCGGCCATGGACTCGACGGCGTGTTGGAAGACCTCGCCGGTCGCCTTGTGCCGGTTGTTCAGGACGCCGACGCCGAGCGGCTTGGTCAGGGTCAGCGGCGCGCCGGGCTTGCCGGTGTCGTTGCGGAGCAGGCGGGCGGGGTCCGCGACGCCGGTGACGGCCATGCCGTACTTGGGCTCGGGGTCGTCGACGCTGTGGCCGCCGCCGACGTGGCACCCGGCCTGCCCGGCGACGTCGAGACCGCCGCGCAGCACCTCGCGGGCCAGGTCGAAGGGGAGGACGCCGCGGGGCCAGGCGAGCAGGTTCACCGCGACGAGCGGCCGGCCGCCGACGGCGTACACGTCGGACAGCGCGTTCGCGGCGGCGATGCGGCCCCAGTCGTACGGGTCGTCCACGACGGGGGTGAAGAAGTCGGCGGTGGCGACGACGGCGGGGCCGCCCGGGGCGTCGGGGAGGGTGACGACGGCGGCGTCGTCTCCGGTGTCGAGGCCGATGAGCAGGTCGCCGTTCGGCTCGGCGGGGGCGGTGGTGAGCCCGGCGACGACGTCCTCCAGCTCGCCGGGCGGGATCTTGCAGGCGCAGCCGCCGCCGTGCGCGTACTCGGTCAGCCGCTTGGTGGTCATGACGTCCTTTCGGTGCAGCGGCGGCGCAGGTCGTCCACGCGGACGGTGTAGCCCTGCTCGTCGAGGTGCTCCAGCAGCGGGACGGCGACGCGGCGGGTGGTGCGGAGCGCGCGGCGCGCCTCGCTGAGGGTGAACGGCGGGTCGAGCTTCGCCAGCAGCGCGGCGGCCTCGGCGTCGGCGCCCGGCAGCAGGACGATCCCGTCGGCGACCTTGAGCAGCGCGCCGCTCGCGGCGGCGGCGGCGATCAGCTTCGGGGTGAGGCCGAGCTCGGCGAGCCGGCCCGCGTCGGGGGCGTTGAACGGGGCGCCGGCGAGGTCGCGGCGGACGGCGTCGACGGCCCGCCGGACGTGGGGCGGCAGTTCGGGGGCGGTGGCGGTGCCGTAGAGCCGGCCGTCGCGGCGGTGCAGGCCGGTGGCGAGCGCCTCGACGAGGGCGCGGTCGGGCAGGCCGAGCGCGCGGCGGGCGGCCTCGGCGGGCAGGCCGGGGTCGGTCGGGTGCGTCCTGGCGTGCTCTTCGACGGCGTCGCGCAGGCGGCGGCGCAGGCCGTCCCAGTGGTCGGGGTCGGCGAGCCAGTCCCCGGCGACGGGTTCGGACGGCGGCGGGACGCCCATCGCGATCAGGTCGGCGCGGCGGACGAGGCCGCGGCGGCTCAGTTCGGCGGCGCCGTCAGGCCGGGCGCCCATCGCGGCCAGCTCGCGGGCCCGCGCGGCGGCGGCGCCGCGCCGGGTGAACGGCTCGGGCCGCACGTCGAGGACCGCGACCCCGGCCGGGACGCGGTGCCGGCCGGGGTCGCGCAGCAGGGCGGTGTCCCCGGCGCGCAGCGGCAGCGGCCGCTCCAGCGCGAGCCGCGCGGTGTCCTCGCCGAGGGCGCGGACGTGCACCGGGACGGCCGCCGATCCGGCGTGCAGGACGAGCCGCCGCGGCAGGTCGCGGGCGGGGTCGCCGTGCAGCCGGACGTCGACGAGCCCGGTGGCGAGCCAGCGTCCGGGGGTGAGGAGCGCGTCGCCGCGGCGGATCCCGTCGGCGGCGCCGTGCAGGTTGACCGCGACGCGGGCGACGGCGCCGACCTCGTCGCGCTGCTCCTTGAGGCTCTGCAGGCCGCGGACCCGGACGGTCGCGTCGCCGACGACGAGCCGGTCGCCGGCGCGGATCGTCCCGGCGCCGAGCGTGCCGGTGACGACCGTGCCGCGGCCCTGGACGGTGAAGACGCGGTCGATCCAGAGCCGGACGTCGGCGCTCTGGTCGGGTTCGGGAAGCGCGGCGGTGAGGTCGGCGAGCGCGGCGCGCAGGGCGTCGAGGCCCTGCCCGGTGGCGCCGCTGACCTCGACGGCGGCGACCTCGCCGAGGGACGTGGCGGCGATCCGTTCGAGCGCGTCGTCACGCACGCGCGCGGCCGTCCCGGCGTCGGTGAGGTCGCGGCGGGTGACGGCGAGCAGGCCGTGCCGGACGCCGAGCGCGTCGAGGACCGCGAGGTGCTCCTGCGACTGCCGCTGCCAGCCCTGGTCCGCGGCGACGACGAACATGGCAGCGGGGACGGGCCCGACCCCGGCGAGCATGGTCGCGACGAACCGCTCGTGGCCCGGGACGTCGACGAACGCGAGCGGTTCGCCGCCGGGCAGCGCGGTCCAGGCGAAGCCCAGCTCGATGGTGAGGCCGCGGCGCCGCTCCTCCTCCAGCCGGTCGGGCTCCATCCCGGTCAGCGCGCGGACGAGCGTGGACTTGCCGTGGTCGACGTGCCCGGCGGTCGCGACGACGTGCATGCTCATCCTCCTTCCGCCGCGCGGACCACCGCGCGGGCGAGGGCGTCGTCCTGGCCGGGCGGGACGGCGCGCAGGTCGAGCAGGCAGCGGCCGTCCTCGACGCGTCCCATCACGGCGGGCGTGCCGTGCCGCAGCAGCGCGGCGTACGGCTCGGGCAGCGAGACGGCCGCGCTCGGCAGGACGACGCCGGGCGCGCCGCCGCCGCCCACCGCGGCGTCGCTGTCGGCGGGCGCCGCGTCGACGCCCGCCTCGCGCAGCCGGTCGGCGAGCCGCCGCGCGCGCTCGCGCAGCGACGCGACGTCGGCGTGCAACGCCTCGTCGGTCGGGGTGCGGGGGCCGCGGACGGTGGCTTCGAGCGCGGCGAGCGTCAGCTTGTCGACGCGCAGCGCGCGCGCCAGCGGATGCCGGGACAGCCGCCGCACGTACTCCTCCTTGCCCAGGACGAGCCCGCATTGCGGGCCGCCGAGCAGCTTGTCGCCGCTGGCGGTGACCAGGTCGCCGCCCGCCTTCAGCCAGGTGGCCGCGTCGGGCTCGTCCGGCAGCAGCGGTTCGGGTTCGAGCAGGCCGGAGCCGATGTCGGCGACGACCGGAACGCCGAGCCCGGCCAGCTCCGCGACGTCCGCCGAACGGGTGAAGCCGGTGACGCGGAAGTTGGACGGATGCACCTTGAGGATGAAGCCGGTCTCGGGACCGACGGCCGCCGCGTAGTCGTCCGGCGAGGTGCGGTTCGTGGTGCCGACCTCGCGGAGCCGGGCGCCGGTCGCGGCGAGCAGCTCCGGGATACGGAACCCGTCGCCGATCTCCACCATCTCGCCGCGGCTGATCACGATCTCCCGGCCGCCGCCCGCGAGCGCCGTCGCGGCAAGCACCAGCGCGGCGGCGCCGTTGTTCACCACGTGCGCCGCCTCGGCCGCCGGGACGGCGTCGAGCAGCGCGGCCAGCGCGGACCGTCCGCGCCGCGCCCGCGCGCCGGTCGTCAGGTCGAGCTCGACGTCGGTCGCGCCGGACGCCACGAGCATCGCCTCGCGCGCGGCGTCCGACAGCGGGGCGCGTCCAAGGTTGGTGTGCAGCAGCACGCCGGTCGCGTTGATCACGGGCCGCAGCCCGGCGGCGGTGACCGGCAGCGCGCCGGCCGCCGCGTCCGCGACCGCGCCCGCCGGGATCTCGCCGGCCCGCGCGCGGCGCTGCGCCGTGACGACCGCCGCCTTCACCACGCCGCGTCCGAGCCGCGCCGCCGCCTCCGCGAGCCGCGGGTCGGCGAGCACCGCGTCCGTGCGGGGGATGCGCCGCCGCCCGTCCTCCTCGCCCGGCGGCGCCGGAACCGGCGCGGGTCCACGATCCATGCGGCGACCTCCGTTGCGGGCGGCGCCGCGAGATCCGGTGCGGCGCACGAGACCAGCAGGGGTTACCCCTCAGCGTCGCACGCCAAACGGGCCCGTGCCGCGACCCCGGCCCTGGCCCGCCGGGGTTGCGCCGGACCGTCCCGGCTTGTTATGCATGACTCATGCATGACCGACTCGCGAACCTGCTCGGCGCCGCCTCGCTGGCGGTCACCGACCTCGCGCTGGCCGGGGCGACCCGCGCCGCCGGGGTGAGCGCCAGCGGCGCCGGGGCGCTGGTCGTGCTCGCGCACGCGCCCGGGCTCGGCGTCACCGAGCTGGGACGCCGCGTCGGGCTGACGCAGTCCGCCGCCGCCCGCATGCTGGACGGCCTGGAGGCCTCGGGACTCGCCCGGCGCGAGCGCGGGACGGGACGCGGCGTCCAGGTGCGGCTGACCCCGGCCGGCGAGAAGGCGGTCGGCGCCATGCTCACCGCGCGCGGCGCGCCGCTCGCCGCCGCCCTCGACGGGCTGGACGCCGACGAGCGCGACCTGCTGGCCGGCCTCCTCGGCAAGCTCCTGACCCGCCTGTACGCCGAGATCGGCGACGCGGACGTCATGTGCCGCCTGTGCGACCGCGCATGCTGCACCGACGGCGCCGTCTGCCCCGTGGGCCAGGCGGAACGCGACGCCCTCGGCGGCGGGGAGACGGCCCCGGCGGCCCCGTGACGGGCGCGCTGCTCGCCCTCGGGTCGGCGCTCTGCTACGGGATCGCCGACGTCGCGGGCGGGCTGCTGTCGCGGCGCGCGGATTTCCGCACGGTCGCCTTTCTCGGGCAGGCGGGCGGGCTGGCCTGCGCGGTCACCTTTTCGCTTTTCGTTCCCGTGCGGGAATTGGCGTGGCAGGACCTCGCGTGGGGCGCGCCGTCCGGAGTGGGGACCGGAATCGCCATGGTGTTCCTCTACCGGGGCATCAGCGAAGGGACGATGAGCGTGGTCGTCCCCGTCAGCGCCGTCGGCGGTGTCGCGCTTCCCGTCCTCGCGGGCGTCGTGTTCCTGGGCGACCGCCCCTCCCTCATGGCCTGGGCGGGAATCGCGGTGGTGCTGCCCGCATTGTGGCTGGTCTCCCGGTCGCGGTCGGACGAGCGGGAACGGGTCAGGTCGGCGGTCGTCAACGGGCTCGTCGCGAGCGCCGGGATCGGCGTGCAGTACCTGGCGCTCGCCCAGGCCGGCGACGACGCGGGCCTGTGGCCGGTCGCGGTCGGGCGCGTGGCGGCCCTCGCGACGATCGCGCCGATGCTCGCGGGGCCGCGCACGCCGCGGTTCCTGCGGTTCGCCGACGCGCGGACGCCGTCGCTGGCGCTCGCGACGGGCGCCGTCGCGGCGACGGCGCTCGCGCTCTACCTGCTCGCCACGCAGCGGCAGCTCGTGGTGATCGCGGTGGTCCTGTCGTCGCTGTACCCGGTGGTCCCGGTGCTGTGGGGCGTCACCGCGCTGCGCGAACGGCTGTCGGCCGGGCAGGTGGCCGGGCTGGTCGCCGCCGCCGCGGCGGTGCTGCTCCTCACGCTGCCGCAGTGACGGCCGGCAGGAAAGTTGACAAAGCACGAGGGTGTTTCTTGTGCTCTCCTGCCCGAAAGCCATTGGTCTTCGTATTTCGCTGCGCGAAATCAATCCGTCCCGTACCAAACGCCGGTCCGGCTTGTCACTCCTGTGAGTGTCGCAGGGGGCGCGGGCTATCTAGCCTGGCGGCCCGGGTGTCCGCTCACGGAGGTGACACTTTGACGGAACTGTACGAAGGGCCGGCCGAGACCGACGACCTGTCCTCCCAGCCCTGGCGCGACGTCCCGCGCGAGGAGGCCCGGTGGATGCGGCCCCACCTGCCGGAACTGGTCGACACCATGGTCGAGGGGGTGCTGCGCAACGTCCCCGAGTACGCCCGGCCGGACGACCCCGTCTACACCGACGTGATCCGGAGCGCGGTGGCGCAGGGCATGGGGCACTTCGTGCAGATGATCGCCGATCCGGACACCCCCTGGCAGGAGGTCCACCAGGTCTTCTTCGACATCGGCTACGGCGAGGCCGTCGAGGGGCGCAGCCTGGAGCACCTGCAGAACGCGCTGCGCGTCGCGTCCCGGACGGCCTGGCGGTACCTGTCGCGGGAGGCCGAGCGGCTGAAGAAGCCCCGCGAGCTGGCGATCGCGCTGACCGAGGTGAACTTCGCCTACCTGGACCTGCTCGCCTCCGCCGCCGCGCAGGGCTACGCGCGGGCGCGGGAGAAGGCGGCCGGGGAGCGCGAGCAGCGCCGCGGCCGGCTGCTCAGCCTGCTGTTATCGCACCCGCCGGCGCCCCGCGACATCGTCGTGGAGCAGGCGGGGCTGGCGGGCTGGCCGCTGCCGGAGCGGATCGCCGTGATCGTGCTGGACCCGCGGCCCGGCAGCGGCGGCGAGGGCCCCGCGGGCCTGCCGCCGTTCCTGCTGAGCGGCGTCGACCGGGGCCGCCCGTGCCTGGTGATGCCCGACCCCGACCGGCCCGGCGGCGCCGACCGGCTCACCGCCACCGTCTCCGGCTGGACGGGCGCGATCGGCCCGTCGGTGCCGCTGGAGGAGGCCGGGGTGTCCCTGCACTGGGCGCACCGGACGCTCGACCTGATGGCCGCCGGACGGCTCGGCGGCGCCGCGAACCCCGCCGGCGCGCAGGACCTGCCCGCCGGCGCGGCCCCCGGACGCGACCGGCCCGGCGGCCCGAAGCGGCGCACCGGCGCCCCGGCCGCCGGACGGCTCGTCCGCGCGGACCGGCACCTGCCCGAGCTGCTGCTCCAGGAGGGCTGGTCGCTCGCGGAGGCGACGGCGCGGCGCCGGCTCGCGCCGCTCGCCGAGCTCGGCCCGCACCGCGGCGGGCGCCTCGCGATGACCCTGCTCGAATGCCTCAAGCACGGCTTCAACGCGACCGACGCCGCCGAGGCGCTGTGCGTGCACCCGCAGACCGTCCGGTACCGGCTCGCGCAGCTGCACGACCTGTTCGACTACGACATCGAGGACCCGGCGCTGCGGCTGGAGCTGATGCTGCTGCTCCCCGTCTGGCTGCGCGACGCCACCGACGGGGAGCACTGACCGCGCGCACCCCGGTACGCCCCGCCCGGTGCTACTCCTCCCGGGCGGGGACGGTCACGTACGGCAGCGTCCGGTCGAGGTAGGCCTGCCGGCACGCCGACCGGGCGATCTTGCCGCTGCTGGTGCGCGGGATGCCGCCCGGCTCGATCAGCACGAAGTCGTGCACGCGCAGGTCGTGCTGCTGCTTCACGGCGGTCCGCACGGCCTGCGCGACCTCGTCGACGTCCAGCAGCGCGATCGGCACCCGCCGGTTCCGCTCGGCGACCACGACCAGGCCCTCGGTGTCGCCGACGTCCACCGACACGGCCGCGGTGTACTCGCGGCGGATGCCCTTGTGCGCGTTGGACACGGTGAACTCGATGTCCTGCGGGTAGTGGTTGCGGCCGTCGACGATGACCAGGTCCTTGATCCGGCCGGTGACGAACAGCTCGCCGCCGTGCCGGACGCCGAGGTCGCCGGTGCGCAGCCACGGCCCGCGCGGCAGGCCGCCGGTGTCCCCGGCCAGCTCCGCCTCGAACGTCTCCTTCGTCGCCTCCGGACGGCCCCAGTAGCCGGCCGCGACGTTCGGGCCGTGTACCCAGATCTCGCCGACCGACCCGTCCGCCTTCCGCACGCCCGTCCCGGCGTCCACGATGATCGTGTGCTGGCCGAAGGACGTGCCGCACGCGATCAGCTGGATCGCGCCGGGCGCGTCCGCGGCGCAGGGCTCGGCGGTGCCGCGGCGCAGCGCCTCGTGGTCGAACGCGGCGCGGGTCGGCTCGCGGAACCGCGACGACGCCGACACGTACACGGTCGCCTCGGCGAGCCCGTACGCGCACACCTGCGCCTCGGGCTTCAGCCCGCAGTCCTTGAACGCCTCGTAGAACCCGGTGAGGGTGCTCTCCCGGATCGGCTCGGCGCCGTTCATGAACACCTGCACGCCGCTGAGGTCGAGCTTCGCCTTCTCCTCCGCGGTGACCTGCGCGGTCAGGTACTCGTAGGCGAAGTTCGGGCCGCCGGTGAACGCGTGCTTCTGCTGGCTGAGCAGCTCCAGCCACCGGACGGGCCGCATGACGAACGCGACCGGGTCCATGATCACGCCGGGGTTGCCGTAGACGAGCGGCAGCGCGACGGTCGTGACGAGGCCCATGTCGTGGAACACCGGCAGCCAGTTCACCCCGGACGACTCGCGCGGGATCCCCTCGAACGTCCGCCACAGCTGCTCGGCGTTGGTGGCGAAGTTCCCGTGCGTGATGATCACCCCTGCCGGGGTGCGGGTCGACCCGGACGTGTACTGCAGGTAGGCGACGTCGTCGGGGTCGATCGGCTCGGGCGTCCAGTCGAGCGAGGCGTCCACCTCGTCCGCGACGATGATCTCGGCGGGCGCGCGGACGCCGTCGCCGGCGAGGAACGTGCGGACGGCGGGCAGCGACGCGCTCGTGGTGATGACGACGTCGGGCTCGGCGTCCTGGTAGACGGCGAGCAGCCGGTCGCCGTGCCCCGGCAGGTCCGGGGAGAACAGCGGGACGCCGATGACGCGGGCGTACATCGCGCCGAGGAACCCGGTGACGTAGTGCAGGTCCTGCGGGGCGAGCAGCGCGACGCGCCGCCCCGGCGAGGTGGCGCGGCGGATCGCGGCGGCGGTCGCGCGGGCGCGCCGGTCGAGCTCGCCCCAGGTGACGTCGGTGGCGACGCCGTCCGGGTCGGTCATGTAGTCCATGAACGTGTAGGCCCGGTCGTCGGGGAAGTCCTTGGCGAACCGGGCGAGCCGCTCGATCAGCGGGGTGCGGTCGAGCGCGGGGAGGTCGGTCATGCTCACGAAGCTCCTGGTACGGGAGGGACGAGTCAGGAGGAGACGGCGGCGCCCGCGGGCTCGCCGGCGGGCTCGGTCTCGGCGGCGGGGCCGCCGCGGCGGACGCGGCGGGTCTCGAGGCGCTCGTGGTCGGGCCAGCGGACGTCCCAGACCCAGCCGAGCCGCTCGAAGATCCAGATGACGCGGGCGCTGATGTCGATCTGGCCCTTCAGCACCCCGTGCCGCGCGCAGGTCGGGTCGGCGTGGTGCAGGTTGTGCCAGGACTCGCCGAACGACGGGATGGCGAGCCACCACACGTTGCGGGCCTTGTCGCGGGTCCTGAAGTCCTCGTTGCCGAACACGTGGCAGATCGAGTTGATCGAGAACGTGACGTGCTCGCCGACGAACACCCGCATCAGGCCCGCCCAGAACAGCGCGGTGACGGCGCCGTGCCAGGACCAGGTGAGCAGCGCGCCGAGCCCCATCGGGACCAGGAACGTCGACAGCACGATCACCGCGTAGACGGGGTCGAGGGACAGGAACCGGATGTCCTTGTCCTTCAGCAGGTCGGGCGCGTACTTGCTGCGGGACGTGCGGTCCTTGCTGAACAGCCAGCCCACGTGCGCGTGGAACAGCCCCTTGGTGAGGCCCCACACGCCCGGCCCGTACGCCCACGGGGAGTGCGGGTCGCCCTCCTGGTCGGAGTACTTGTGGTGGCGGCGGTGGTCGGCGACCCACCGGACGACCGACCCCTGCATCGCCTGCCCGCCGAGGATCGCGAGCGCGATCCGCAGCCACCGTCTGGCCTTGAAACCGCCGTGCGTGAAGTGCCGGTGGTAGCCGACCGTGATGCCGAGGGCGTTGAACGGGTAGAGGAAGGCGAAGATCGCGATGTCCGTCCAGCCGATCCCCCAGCCCCACAGGAAGGGGACGGCGGCCAGCAGCCCGATGATCGGCGCGACCACGAACACCACGACCGCCACGCGCTCGGGCAGCGGCACGGTGCCGGAGATGTCCGGCTGCGGAGTTCTGCTGCCGGCGTCGGCGACACCCGCTGTCATTTACGGACTCCTTCGATACGTGAGTGCGGAGGCCCCGCCCTCCGGTCCCGGGCGGCCGGTCGTCCCGGCCGCCCGGTCCCCGCGGGCGGGGCGCCGGTTCAGCAGTTGCTCTGGGCGGGCTTGCCGGCGAACCGGTCGCCGAGGAAGTTCGTCACGTCCCCGGCGGCGCCCCAGTCGGTGGACAGGTGCTCGGTCGGGTAGGTGTTCTTCCAGGTCGTGTTGATGCCGGCCTTGCAGTAGGCCGCGTGGGTGCCGTCCTCGGTCTCGTGAGGGATGATCTCCTCCAGCCAGCCGCGGTACTGGAACACCGGGAAGCCGATCTTGTACGTGGCGTTCGAGGACGCGGTGCCGATGTCGACGCCGAGCTTCTGCCGGTCGACGATGTCGCCCCAGGTGGTGCCGTCCGGGCCCTTGAGGGCGTAGATCTGGTCGAGGGACAGGCCCTGCTTGGAGAAGTTCTCGACCTTCGCGCCGAGGAACACCGCGAGCGTCCCGTACAGGCAGTTCGCCTTCACGTCCTTGATCGCCTGGGCGCCCTTGTCGTTCATCAGGTCGTCGAACGGCATCTCCGGGTAGGCGGCGTGCAGGCCGACGAGCGCGTCGGCGAGGAACCCGGCGAACAGGCTGCCGTTCAGCTGCTTGGCGGTCAGCTTCAGGTCGCCGGGCACGCCGCCCGCCGCCGCGCCGACCACGTTCAGCTCCGGCGCGTACGACGCGGCGAGCTGCGCGCCCCACAGCGCGGCGGCGCCGCCCTCGGAGTAGCCGGAGATGCCGACCTTGCCGTCCGCCTTCAGCGTCCCGCCGGGGATCTGCCGGGACGTGCGGACGATGTCGAGCAGCGCGTGCCCCGCGTTCGCGCCGATCATGTAGGTGTGCACCTGGCCGTCGAGGTAGCCGACGCCGTCGGTGGCGGCGACCGCGTACCCGGCCTTGAGCATCAGCTGCAGGTTGCCGCCCTCGTACATGTCGACGTACTGGCCGGCGAGCTGCTTGGAGAACGCGCACTGCAGGCCGGAGCCGAGGGTGCCGGGGTTGAAGGCGACCGTGGGCCGCGAGCCGCCGCCCTTCCACTCGGCGTCCGGCACCGCGACGGTCCCGGACACGGCGATCTTCTGCCCCTTGGCGTCGGTCGAGACGTACCGGACCTTCCAGGCGTGCATCGGCACGTCGCCGGGGATGTTGGTGAGCTGCGCCGGACGGCAGGCGAGCAGGTCGCCCGGGCTCCCGGTCACCGCGCCGGAGGGCGCCGCGTAGATCTGCGCGTCCGTGGCGTCGCAACCCGGCGGCGCGGCCTCGGCCTGCGGCGCGGTGAGCACCGCGGGCACGGCCAGGGCGGCGCCGAGTGCCGCGGTGGTGAGCAGGGTCCGAAGTCGCATTCCTCGCTCCAGGGGTGGGTCCGGAAAGTGAACGCTGATGACTGTCCCCCAGGGGCGGCGCGGCGCGGAATGAAGCTGCGTCACAGGGTCGGGCGCCCTTATTAGCAACCAAGTCAAAAACGGCGGGTTAGGGTGAACGCCAGTTGACGTCCGGGTACGGGGTAAGAGCGCCTATGCCAGAACGAAGTACCGAGCCTCCGGAGGCCGGGCTCGCGGAGGCCGAAGAGGTCACGACGGCGGTGATGGCGGCGTCCCGGCTGCTGATGGCGGTCTCCGCGCGGGCGCTGGCGTCCATCGACGACTCGCTGACGCTGCCGCAGCTGCGCACGCTGATGGTGCTGGCCGGCCACGGGCCGGTGAAGATGGCGCTGCTGGCGGCGGCGCTCGGCGTCAACCCGTCCAACGCGATGCGGATGGTGGAGCGGCTGGAGGCGGTCGGGCTGGTCGACCGGCGGACCAATCCCGACAACCGGCGCGAGGTGCTGCTCAGCCTCACCGACCGCGGCCGCGACCTGGTGCGCCGGGTGGCGGCGCGGCGCGGCGCGGAGGTCGGCGCGCTGGTGGCGCGGCTCGGCGCGCAGGAGCGGGCGGCGCTGGTGTCGGCGCTGCGCTCGCTGACCGCGGTGGCGGGCGACCTGGCGGTGGACCCGTTCGAGGAGGTCCGCCGGGTCGGCGGGCTGGTCGACGACCCGCTCGGGCTGTCCGGCCCGGGGGTGCGGCGGGCGCGGGCCCGCTGACCGGCACGCCTTACCGAACGGCCCGCTTCACCGGGCGGGCATCGGCGGCGGGATGCGCGGCCGGGTGCCGGTACGGGACGGCCCGCGAGCGGTAGACGACGTACGGCCGGGCCAGGTACCAGACCGGCGCGGTCAGGGCGTGGACGAGCCGGCTGAACGGCCACAGCAGGAACAGCGCCATGCCGAGCAGCGCGTGCAGCTGGTAGACGAAGGGCGCGTGCGCCATCGCGGCGACGTCCGGGTCGAGGTCGAACAGGCTGCGGAACCAGACGGAGACGCCGAGCCGGTAGTCGTAGGGGTTGGCGAGGCTGGACGCGGTGGCGGCGAGCCCGCCGAGCATGGCGGCGGCGAGCAGCGGGTAGACGGCGCGGTCGGTGCGGTTCGTCGCGCGGCGCACCGCCGGGACGCGCAGCCGCCGGTACAGCAGGATCGCCAGGCCCGCGACGGCGGCGAGCCCGGCGCTCCCGCCCATGATCAGCGCGACGTCGTGGTAGGAGTTCTCGCTCACGTCGAGGCGGTCGGTGACCATCTCGGGGACGAGGAGCCCGGTGACGTGCCCGCCGACGACGAGCAGCAGCGCGTAGTGGAACAGCGGCCCGCCGACGCGCAGCAGCCGCGACTCGTGGATCTGGCTGGACCGGGTGGTGAACCCGAACCGGTCGTAGCGGTACCGCCAGGCCGAGCCGGCGACCATGACGACGAGGACGATGTAGGGCAGCGCGCCCCACAGGGCGATGTCGAGATGGGTCACCGGATGCCTCCTCCGGGTCGGCTGGACTGGGTGAACGGTTCGAGCCCGACGCGCTCCGCAGGCGGGCCGCCGAGCGCCAGGTCGCGGACGGCGGCGCGGTCGGCGGCGGTCGGGCCGGGGCCGGGGAGGGCCTCGCGGACGGCGAGCACCACGTCGGTGTACGGGCTGCCGTAGGCGTCGAGGGCGTGCCGGAGCAGTTCGAGGCCGGGCCGGTGCTCGCGGAGCAGCCGTTCACCGGGGTCGGGACAGCGGGCGGCGAACTCCAGCAGCACGGGCAGGAAGTCGGGCAGCCGCCCGCCGCCGGGCTCCCAGCCGTGCTCGTGCAGGACGCCCTTGAGGCGGGCGAGGGAGCCGCCGCGGCGGCGGGTGTCGCCGTCGGTGTAGTAGGTGAGATCCAGGGTGCGGCGGCGGGTGCGGTCGAACGTCGCGACGTAGCGGGCGGCCAGGTCGAGGGGCGCGACGCCGTCGACGTTCCCGCAGAAGCGCAGCAGCGCCTCGGCGCATCCGGCGGGTAACTCGTGCAGCACCGCCGGCTCGCGGAGGACCGTGCGGACGGCGTCGACCCGTCGCGGCCACGTCTCGGGGTCGGGGTAGGTGAGCAGCAGCGACGCCGCCTGGTAGACCGGCGTCCCGCGGAACGACGCGCCCTTCACAGGCCGTTCTCCCCGGAGCGGCGCGGGAACAGCCCGCGCGGGCGGCCCCGCCCGTTCCAATTGAGCAGGTTGACGCGCCCCCTCAGCTCATCACGGCCGCTCGGGTCGGCGGGGCTGCTGAACTCGGCTGCCGGGACCGGCTCCCGCTGCGGCGGGACGTGGAACCCCTCCACATCTGCGGGATACATGCCAGGGCCGCCGTCGCCGTCCAGGCTGCATCCGGTGCCCGCGGCGTCGTCGGGGACCGTCCCGTTGTAGGTGGTCGGGATGACGTACCGCTCCTCGTACTTGGCGAGGGCGAGCAGCCGGTACATGTCCTCGATCGTCCGCTCGTCGAGGCCGACGGCGCGCGCGATGGCCGGGTCGCGCTCCTCGCCGAGGTTGACGCGGCGCATGTGCGCGCGCATCGCCGCGAGGCGGCACAGCGCCGCCTCCACCGGGCCGGTGTCGCCCGCGGTGAACAGGTGCGCGAGGTACTCCAGCGGGATGCGCAGCGCGTCGATCGCGCCGAACAGGTTCGCCGGGTCCTCGCCGTCGTGGCCGCCCGCGGTGACGGCGTCGACGACCGGTGACAGCGGCGGCACGTACCAGACCATCGGCAGCGTCCGGTACTCCGGATGCAGCGGCAGCGCCACCCGGTACCGGCCGATCAGCGCGTGGACGGGCGAGCGGCGCGCGGCGGTGACCCAGTCGTGCGGGATGCCGGACTCCTCGGCGGCGCGCGCCACGTCCGGATCGCCGGGGTCGAGGAAGCAGCCGAGCTGCGCCTCGTACAGGTCGCGCTCGTCGGGCACCTTCGCGGCCTCGCCGACGCGGTCGGCGTCGTAGAGCATGACGCCGAGGTAGCGCAGCCGCCCCACGCACGTCTCCGAGCAGACGGTCGGCGCGCCGGCCTCCACCCGCGGGTAGCAGAACGTGCACTTCTCGGCCTTGCCGGTCTGGTGGTTGAAGTACACCTTCTTGTACGGGCAGCCGGACACGCACATCCGCCAGCCGCGGCACCGGTCCTGGTCGACCAGCACGATGCCGTCCTCGATCCGCTTGTACAGCGCGCCGGACGGGCACACCGCGACGCACGACGGGTTCAGGCAGTGCTCGCAGATGCGCGGCAGGTAGAACATGAACGCCTGCTCGTACTCCAGCCGCACCCGGTCGCTCATCTTCCGCAGGACGGGGTCGGCGGCGAGGGCGTCGGGGCCGCCGCCGAGGTCGTCGTCCCAGTTCGGCCCCCACGTGACCTCGGTGGGGCGGCCGTCCACCAGCGAGCGCGGGCGGGCCGTCGGCACGTCGTCGCCGAGCGGCGCCGACGTGAGGTTCTCGTAGTCGTACGTCCAGGGCTGGTAGTAGTCGTCGAGCGACGGCAGCTCCGGGTTGGCGAACAGCCGGGCGAGGCGCCGGGCCCGGCCTCCCGCGCGCGGCACGAGCCGGCCGTGCTTGAGCTTCCAGCCGCCCTTCCACCTGTCCTGGTCCTCGTGGCCGCGCGGGTAGCCCTGCCCGGGCCGCGTCTCGACGTTGTTGAACCAGGCGTACTCGGTGCCCTCCCGGTTCGTCCACGTCTGCTTGCAGGTGACCGAGCAGGTGTGGCAGCCGATGCACTTGTCGAGGTTCATCACCATGGCCACCTGGGCCATCACGCGCATGTCAGTACTCCACGTTCTGCGAGCGGCGCCGGATGACGGTGACGGCGTCGCGCTGGTTGCCGGTGGGTCCGTAGTAGTTGGGCGAGAAGGAGAGCTGGCCGTACCCGCCGATGAGGTGGCTCGGCTTGATCAGCAGGCGGGTGAGGGCGTTGTGGACGCCGCCGCGCCGGCCGGTGGCCTCCGACTTCGGGACGTTCACCAGCCGTTCCTGGACGTGGTACATGAACACGGTCCCGGCGGGCATCCGGTGCGAGACGATCGCGCGCGCCACCACGACGCCGTTGGGGTTGACCGCCTCGATCCAGTCGTTGTCGGCGGCGCCGATCGCCGCGGCGTCCGCGACGCTCAACCAGATGACCGGGCCGCCGCGCGCGAGCGTCTGCATCAGCAGGTTCTCCTGGTACTCCGAGTGGATCGACCACTTGGAGTGCGGCGTGACGTACCGGACGGTGACGGAGCGGCCGTCTCCCCCGGGCGCGGGGACGCCGCAGACGGCGGCGGCGTCGAGCGGCGGCCGGTAGACGGGGAGCTGCTCGCCGAGTTCGGCGATCCAGTCGTGGTCGAGGTAGAAGTGCTGGCGTCCGGTGAGGGTGTGCCAGGGCTTGCGGTGCTCGGTGTTGACGGTGAACGGCGAGTAGCGGCGGTCGGGCGCCTCCTTGCCCGACCACTCGTAGCTGGCGCCGACCTGAACAGGACGCTGCTGGGTGTCGCTGAACACGACGCGGCGTTCGGCGACCGACTCGGCCAGCGCGTCCAGCCCGCCGCCGTCGCCGCAGCGCCGCGCGAGCCGCTCGAACCCCTCGGCGCCGAGCCGTCCGTTGGTGGTGCCGGACAGCGCGAGGATCGCCTCGCACAGCTTCACGTCCGTGTCGAGCAGAGGGCGGCCGGACGTCGCGTCATGCGCGGACGTCCCGCAGCGCGCCGCCAGCCAGCGCGCCTCCGGCTTCGGGTGGACGGTCACGCCCTTGACCGTCATGCCCAGCTCCTCGGCGAGCGGCCCGAACGTCGCGAGCTTCGCGGCGATCGCGGTGTAGTCGCGTTCCACGAGCGCGAACTCCGGCAGGTTGAAGCCGGGGACGGGGTCGTGGCCGGCGCGCCAGTCGGGGACGTGCCCGCCGGGCTGCGCGGTCTCGCCGGGCGTGTCGTGGTGCAGCGCCGTGGCGACGAGGTCGTACGCCGTGCCGAGGCGTCCGGCGGCCAGCTCGCCGAGCCGCGCCGCGAGCCCGTGGAAGATCTCGAAGTCGGTGCGGGCCTGCCAGGGCGGGCTGATCGCCGGGGAGAACGCGTGCACGAAGGGGTGCATGTCCGTGCTGGACAGGTCGTGCTTCTCGTACCAGGTCGCGGCGGGCAGGACGAGGTCGGCCATCAGCGTGGTCGAGGTCATCCGGAAGTCCAGCGCGAGCAGCAGGTCGAGCTTGCCGCGCGGCGCCCCGTCCCGCCAGGCGACCTCCAGCGGCCGGTGCCCGGGCGGCGCCTCCTCGGCCGACGCGTTGTCGCCGGTGCCGAGCAGGTGCCGCAGGAAGAACTCGTTGCCCTTCGCCGACGAGCCGATCAGGTTGGCGCGCCACACGGTGAGGACGCGCGGCCAGTTCGCGGGGTCGTCGGGGTCCTCGCAGGCGAAGCCGAGCCGGCCCGCCTCGATCTCCTCCGCCGCCCACTCCCCCGCCGGGCGGCCGTCCTCGCGGGCGCGCCGTCCGAGGTCGAGCGGGTTCTGGGAGAACGTCGGGTAGGACGGCATCCAGCCGAGGCGCGCCGACCGCGCGACGAGGTCGGCGGTGTGCAGGCCGTCGAACAGGCCGCGCCCCGTCGGCGAGGCGAGCGCGTCCGCGCGGTACCGCTCGTACCGCCACTGGCCGGTGTGCAGGTACCAGTAGGGGGTGCCCGCCATCTGCCGGGACGGCCGCACCCAGTCCGCGGCCGTCGACAGCTGCTGCCAGCCGGTGAGCGGGCGCACCTTCTCCTGGCCGACGTAGTGCGCCCAGCCGCCGCCGTTGACGCCCTGGCATCCCGTCAGCAGCAGCAGCGACAGGAACGACCGGTACACGGTGTCGGAGTGGAACCAGTGGTTGGTGCCGGCGCCCATGAGGATCATGCAGCGGCCCTCGGTCCGCTCCGCCGTGTCCGCGAACTCCCGCGCCACCCGGACCGCCGCGCCCGCCGGGACGGACGTGATCGTCTCCTGCCAGGCGGGCGTGCAGGGCTGCGACGCGTCGTCGTAGCCGCGGGGCCAGTCGCCCGGGAGCCCGTCGCGGCGGACGCCGTACTGCGCCAGCATCAGGTCGAAGACCGTCGTCACGCGGCGTCCCGCGACCGTCCGGACCGGGACCGCGCGCCGCATGGTGCCGCTGCCGGCGTCGAAGCGGGGCAGCAGGACCTCGGCGGTCTCCGCGTCCGGTCCGTGCAGCGTGAGCAGCGGATCGATGTCACCGAGGTCCAGGTTCCAGCGGCCCTCGCCGCGCTCCGACCAGCGGTCGCCGAGCGTGCCGTTCGGCGCGACCGCCTCGCCCGCCGCCCCGTCCATGACCACCGGCCGCCACGCCGCCGCCTCGCCGCCGTCGCCCAGGTCGGCCGCCGTGACGAACTTGCCGGGCACGCACGTCCCGTCTGCGCGCTCGTCCATCTCCACCAGGAACGGCAGGTCGGTGAAGCGGCGCGCGTAGCCGGTGAAGTACGGCACCTCCCGGCGGACGAAGAACTCGGTGAGGATCACGTGGCCCATCGCCATCGCGAGCGCGCCGTCCGTGCCGGGATGCGGGTGCAGCCACTCGTCGGCGAACTTCGTCGCGTCGGCGTAGTCGGGCGAGACCACGACGACCTTCTGGCCCCGGTAGCGGACCTCCGCCATCCAGTGCGCGTCCGGCGTCCGGGTGACCGGGACGTTCGAGCCCCACAGCACCAGGTACGCCGCGTCCCACCAGTCGCCGGACTCCGGAACGTCGGTCTGGTCGCCGAACACCTGCGGCGACGCGATCGGCAGGTCGGCGTACCAGTCGTAGAACGACACCATCGGCGCGCCGATCAGCGACATGAACCGCGCGCCGACCGCGTGCGAGGCCATCGACATCGCCGGGATCGGCGAGAACCCGGCGACGCGGTCCGGGCCGTACTCGGCGATGGTGTGGACGTGCGCCGCGGCGGCGATCTCCAGCGCCTCGTCCCAGCCGACGCGCACCAGCCCGCCCCGGCCGCGCGCCGCCTGGTAGCGGGCGCGCCGCTCGGGGTCGCCGGTGACCTGCGCCCACGCCGCGACCGGGTCGCCGCCGGCCCGCGCCTTCGCCTCCCGGTACATCTCCAGCAGGACGCCGCGCGCCATCGGGTAGCGGATCCGCGTCGGCGAGTAGGTGTACCAGGAGAACGACGCCCCGCGCGGGCAGCCCCGCGGCTCGTACTCGGGACGGTCCGGGCCGACGGACGGGTAGTCGGTCTGCTGCGTCTCCCAGGTGATGATCCCGTCCTTGACGTAGACCTGCCAGGAGCACGAGCCGGTGCAGTTGACGCCGTGCGTGGACCGGACGACCTTGTCGTGCGCCCACCGCTCCCGGTACGGCGCGTCGTTGACCTTCTGGTCGGCGCGGTAGACCGCGCGCAGGTCCGGCGTCGTCGGCGTCCGCCGCAGCAGGCCGCCGGCCCGCAGCAGCCGCTCGGCGGCGGCCGCGGCCGCCCGCTCCCCTCGCTCGACCGCTCCCCGACGCCCCACGTCCCGCGCTCCTTCCGCACGTCCGACGGCGCACCGCGGCGGGCCGCGGACGGCTGGACGCGGGCGGGATGGAGCACGGTCCGGTCGCCCGCGAACACGGCGGGTCACCGATTGCGTCCGGAACGTTACTCTGCATCATTGCGGTGAGCAATGGTTTCTACTAGGCAAGTAGTAGATCAATGGGACCGGCGGCTTCACCAGGCCGGCGCGCAGGGGGTCAGAGCGACGGTCAAGTCTACGCCCGGCCCTCCCTTTCACCGGCGCGCCTTGGGCCATTCCAATTGCGACAATCCATTGCAAATTGGTGGAGTCTTCATTAACGGTTCGCCGGTACGGGGCGGCCGGGCCGTACCGTCCCGCGCATGCGCCGAACAGCAGCAGCACTCACGACCGCCCTGGCCGCCGGCATCACCGCGGCCGCGGCGGCCACGGCGGCCGGCGGCCCGGCCGCCGCGGCGGAGCCGGAGACCTGCGCCACTCCCGCCACCCACCAGATCGCCGAGGTCCAGGGCACCGGGGCCACCTCCCCGCTGCGCGGGCAGACCGTCCGCGTCGAGGGCGTCGTCACCGGCGACTTCCAGCGCGCCGACCAGCTCAAGGGGTTCTTCGTCCAGGACCCGACCCCCGACGACGACCCGCGCACCTCCGACGGGCTCTTCGTCTACTCCACGCAGGAGGTGCGGCCGGGCGACCGCGTCCTCGTCACCGGCAAGGCCACCGAGTACAACGGCCTCACCGAACTGTCGCCGGTCACCACCGTGAACGTGTGCGGCGACGGCGAGGTCGCGCCCGACAACGTGCGGCTGCCCCTGGAGGACGGCGCGGACCTCGAGCGGTACGAGGGCGAGCTGCTGCGCTTCCCGCAGAAGCTCACCGCCACCGAGACCTACCAGCTCGGCCGCTACGGCGAGATCACCGTCTCCGCCGGCGGCCGCCTCTTCCAGCCCACCGACGGGCACGGCGGCACCCAAGCGGAGAACGACGCGCGGCAGCTCCTCGTGGACGACGGGTCGAACGTGCAGGACCCGGCGACGATCCCGTACACCGACAAGCGCGTCCTGCGGATCGGCGACACCACGGCCGGGCTCACCGGCGTGCTCACCTACCAGTTCGGCGCCTACGCGCTCCAGCCCACCAAGACGGCGCACTTCGCCAACGACAACCCGCAGCCGAAGAAGCCGCAGCCGGTCGGCGGCGACGTCCGCGTGGCGAGCTTCAACACCCTCAACTGGTTCACGACGCTCAACGAGCGCGGCGCGAACACCGCCGACGAGCGCGAACGGCAGCTGACCAAGCTCGTCGCCGCCCTCAAGGGCCTGGACCCGGACGTCGCCGGGCTCATGGAGGTCGAGAACAACGGCGACAGCGGCGCGCTGAAGACGCTGGTCGACCGGCTCAACGACGCCGTCGGCGCCGGGACGTACTCCTGGATCGAGAACCCGAACCCGGGCACCGACGCGATCCACGTCGCGATCATCTACAAGCCCGCGAAGCTCACGCCGGTCGGCGCGGCGCACTCGTCCGACCAGGCCGTGTTCGAGCGGCCGCCGCTGGCGCAGGAGTTCCAGCCGGTGAACGGCGGCACGAGGTTCACCCTGATCGTCAACCACCTCAAGTCGAAGGGCTGCACCGGCGCGACCGGCGCCGACACCGACCAGGGCGACGGGCAGGGCTGCTTCAACGCCCACCGCGTCGTCCAGGCGAAGGCGGTCGCCGCGCTCGCCGCCCAGGAGGAGAACCCGCTGGTCATCGGCGACCTCAACAGCTACACCGCCGAGGACCCGATCAAGGTGCTCACCGGCGCCGGCCTCGCCGGGCAGACCGAGCGGTTCGTCCGGCCGGAACAGCGCTACTCCTACGTCTTCGACGGCATGTCCGGCGAGCTCGACCACGCGCTCGCCGGCGCCGCGCTGGCGAAGCGGGTGACGGGCGCGACGATCTGGCACGTCAACAGCGACGAGCCGACGTTCCTCGACTACAACACCGAGTACAACCAGCCGCGCTTCTACCACCCGGACGCGTTCCGCTCGTCCGACCACGACCCGGTCCTGCTCGGCCTGCGCCTGCACTGACCCCGCAGCCTGCACTGATCCCGCAGGGTCCCGTAGGGCCCGGACGTCCGGAAATCGGGCGTCCGGGCCCCTTGCGCCGCCGCTCACGGAGCGTATGATCCGGATCACACTTCTAGTGATCGGTGCGCGCATGAACGAAGCAGCTCCCCGCCTGGCGTTCGGCATCGGGTCCGACGGGACCTACACGCGGGCCGGCCAGACCCTCGCGTTCGTCCTGGGCCTGCTCACCACGTTCGCGTTCCTGCCGCTCGTCGTGGTCGGCGCCGTGCTGTACACCAAGGCCGAGGGGGTCTTCCCCTCGGACGCCGACCGGGCGCGCCGGCTGGTGAACTGGTCGTGGATCAGCATCACCGTGCCCGTCGTCCTCGCGGTCGCCGCCGGGGCGGCGGTGGCGGCGCTGACCGGCTGACCCGGGAAGAGGGCGGGGGCCCGGCGGGTTCACACTCTTTATGAGCATCCCCTTCTCCGTCCTCGACCTGGCGCCCGTGGTGAGCGGCGCCACGTCCGGCGACGCCCTGCGCAACACCCTCGACCTGGCCCGGCGTACCGAGGGGCTCGGCTTCCACCGGTACTGGCTGGCCGAGCACCACACGATGCCGGGCATCGCGAGCTCGGCGACCTCGGTGTTGATCGGGCAGGTCGCCGCGGCGACGTCGCGGATGCGGGTCGGGTCGGGCGGGGTGATGCTCCCGAACCACGCGCCGATGGTGGTCGCCGAGCAGTTCGGGACGCTGGAGGCGCTGTTCCCCGGGCGGATCGACCTCGGCCTCGGCCGGGCGCCCGGCACCGACCAGGCGACCGCGCGGGCGCTGCGCCGCTCCCCCGACGCGCTGTCGGTCGACGACTTCCCCGAGCAGGTCGTCGAGCTGCGGGGCTACTTCGCCGAGGACAGCACGGTGACGCCGGCGGCGGGCAACGAGCCGCCGGTGTGGCTGCTCGGGTCCAGCGGGTACAGCGCGCGGCTGGCCGGGCTGCTCGGGCTGCCGTTCGCGTTCGCGCACCACTTCAGCGCCGAGAACACGGTGCCGGCGCTGGCGCTGTACCGCGACTCGTTCCGTCCGGGGATGCTCGACGAGCCGTACTCGATGATCGGCGTGTCGGTGACGGCGGCGGAGTCCGACGAGCGGGCCCGCGAGCTCGCCGCGCCGCAGGCGCTGGCGTTCCTGCGGCTGCGGCAGGGGCGGCCGGGGAAGATGCCGACGCCGGAGGAGACCGCCGCGCACCCGTACACGCCGCTGGAGCGGCAGATGATCGACTCGCGGCTCGCCGACCAGGTCATGGGCGGCCCGGAGACCGTCCGGCGGCAGATGGACGCGCTGGTCGAGCGGACCGGCGTGAACGAGGTGATGGTGACCACGCAGGTGTTCGACCACGCCGACCGGATCCGCTCCTACGAGATCCTCGCGGAGCTGTACGACCTGAAGACCGTCGAGCCGCCCGCCGCCGGCGGGCTCTGACCGCGAACCAGCGGGCTCTGACCTCCACCTAGCGAGCTCTGACCTCGAAGGCGAACGGGACGGTCCCGGGGTCGGGCAGCGCGGTGCCGCCGTCCACCGACAGCACCGCGCCGTTGACGTAGGACGCCTCGGGGCCGAGCAGCCACAGCACCGCCGCCGCGGCCTCCTGCGGGGTGCCGGGGCGGCGCTGCGGGACGAGCCGGGTGACCTCCTCGTACGCCTCCTCGCGGCCGAGGCCGAGCGGCGCGCCGAACTCGCTCATCTCCGCGTCCGCCATCTCGGTGCGGATCCAGCCGGGGCACACCACGTTCGCGCGGACGCCGCGCGGCCCGTAGTCGGCGGCGATCGTCTGCGTGAGCATGGTCAGCGCGGCCTTGGACGTCGCGTACGCGGCGCTCTCCAGCGGGGCGCGCAGCGCCGCGACCGACGACACCGCGACGAGGGCGCCCTTCGCCTCGATGAGGTGCGGGAGGGCCGCCTTCGCCAGCAGGAACACCGACGTCAGGTTGGTGCGGAGCGTGAGGTCCCAGTCCTCGGGGGTGAGGTCGAGGACGGCGCCGGCGCGCATCACGCCGGCGTTGGCGACGAGGCCGTCGAGGCGTCCGTGCGCGGCGGCGACGCCGTCCACGAGGTCGGCGACGGCGTCCGGTTCGGACACGTCGCAGACGCGCGGTTCGGCGCCGGTCGCGGCGGCGACGCGCTCCAGCGCGTCCTTGCGCCGCCCGCAGATCACCGCGGTGTCGCCGCGCTCCGCCGCCGCCGCGGCGACCGCGGCCCCGATCCCGCTCCCTCCACCCGTGACGATCAATACACGTCCCATGCGCGTCCTTCCGTCGAGTTGTGGCGTGCCGCCCTTATGACGGTGCTCATAAGGACGGCACGCCACAAGGGAACGTGTTCAGGTGCCCAGGTAGGCGGCTTGGAGGAGTTCCGGGTTCTTGCGGAGGGGCGCCGCGGGGCCGGTATGGGTGAGGCGGCCGCCGGCCAGCACATGCGCCGTGTCGGCGATCTCCAGCGCCAGCGTGGCGAACTGCTCGACGAGCAGCACCGCGACGCCGCCGTCCGCCAGCGCGCGGACGGCCGGCAGCAGCCGCTTCACGATCACCGGGGCGAGGCCGAGCGACATCTCGTCGATCAGCAGCACCGACGGCGACATCGCGAGCGCCCGCGCCAGCACCACCATCTGCTGCTCCCCGCCCGACAGCAGCCCGGCCCGCACGTCCAGCCGCTTGCGCAGCTCCGGGAAGAGCTCCAGGGCGCGGTCGGCGGCCGGGCCGCGCCGCACGGCCCGCAGGTTCTCCGCGACGGTGAGCTGCGCGAACACCGTCCGGCCCTGCTCGACCAGCGCGATGCCGCGCCGCGCGCGCCGCACCCGGTCGAGGCCGGCGATGTCGTCGCCGTCCCCGGTGAGCCGTCCCGACGCGATCGGCAGCACCCCGGCAACGGCCTCCAGCAGCGTCGTCTTCCCGGCGCCGTTCGGGCCGAGCAGGACGGTGACCTCGCCCGCCGGGACGGTCAGGCCGACGTCCCGGACGATCGGCGCGCCGCCCCGCCCGACCGACACCGCGTCGAGCCTCAGCTCCTTCATGTGAGGGCCACCTCGTCTCCCAGGTAGGCGCGGGCCACGTCGGGCCGCGCGAGGACCTCGGCGGGCGGGCCGGACGCGATGACCTCGCCGAAGTCGAGGACGACGACCCGCGCGCAGGCCCGCCGGACCATGTCCAGGTCGTGCTCGATGAGCAGGACGGACGCGCCGTAGCGGGCCGGCACCTCCACGAGCCGGTCGGCGAGCGCGAGCGACTCGGCGTGCGCGAGGCCGGCGGCGGGCTCGTCCAGGACGACGAGCCTGGGGCGGGCGAGCAGCGCGGCAGCGACCTCCAGCAGCCGGCGGCTGCCGACGTCGAGGTCGGCTACGTGCGCGTCCTCCGGCGCGCAGCCGAGGAAGTCCCGGACGTCGCCGACCTCGGCCGGGGTGACCCGCCGGTGCGCGGCGAACCGCAGGTAGGCGCCGACGGTGAGGCCGGTCGGGACGCGGTCCTGCTGGAAGGTGCGGCGCAGCCCGGCGGCGGTGCGGCGGTGCACGGGCAGGCCGTCCAGCCGGCGTCCGGCGAGCGTGACGCTCCCGGTCGCGGAGGGGATGAAGCCGGACAGCGCGTCGGTGAGCGTTGACTTGCCCGCGCCGTTCGGCCCGATCAGCCCCATGACGGTGCCCTCGGGAACGACGAGATCGACGTCCTGCAGCGCGGCGATCTGCCCGTATCGGACGCTCAGCCCGCGCACCTCCAGGAGCGGTTCGGTGCCGAGCGGCGGTTCGCCGCCGGACGTCGCGGCGCGCGGCGGCGGGACGGGCGCGGGACGCCGGGCGCGCAGCCGCCGCGCGAGGCCCTCGCTGACGCTGCTGCCCTGCGACAGCGCCTGCACGGCGCCCGCGCCGAACAGGACGTTCGCCCAGTCCTGCGAGATCCCGGCGCGGCGGAACAGCTCCGGGACGAACGTCATCAGCACGCCGCCGAACAGCGCGCCGCCGACGTACTCGGCGCCCGCCATGACGGCGACGACGAACAGCGCGAGTGAGCCGATCGTCTGGAAGTTCTGCGCGGTGATCATGCCGACCTGGCCGGCGAGCAGCCCGCCCGCGACGCCCGCCGCGAACGCGCTGGCGGCGAACGCGGACAGCTTCGCGCGGGCGACGCTCGTGCCGGACGCGGCGGTGGCGCGCTCGGAGAACCGGACGGCGCGCCACGCGGCGCCGGTCCGGGTGCGTCCGAGCAGCTCGGCGCCGATGCCGGCGATCACGAACACCAGGCCGGCGTAGACGAAGTACTGCCGGTCGGTGGCGAGGAAGCCGGGCCGTCCGACCTGCTGGTAGGAGTCGACGCCGGGGAAGTTGACGGCGGACACCACGACGTCGGCCGCCGCCGCGAACCCGAGCGTGACGACGGCGAGGTGCACGCCGCGCAGCCGCAGCGCCGGGAGCCCGACGACGAGGCCGAACGGCATCGCGGCGAGCCCGCCCGCGACGACCCAGACGACGATCGAGCCGGGGACGCCCCACACGCTGAGCCGCGCGACCGTCCACGCGCCGACGGCGGCGAACGACAGCTGGCACAGCGAGTTCATGCCGGCGCGGCCGACGGCGCCGAGGCCGAGCAGCGCGACCGCCGACACCAGCGCCGACGTCGCGAGGAACAGCCAGTACTCGGGGACCACCACGGCCGCGACCGCGATGACGGCCAGCGCCGCGAGCGGCTGCCGGAGGAACTCAACGCGCCGCATCCCACACCTCCCGCCTCTGCGACCAGATCAAGATGGCGAGGATCGCCAGGAACGGCACCGCGTCGCGGTACTGGGCGAGCTCGCCGACGTGGGCGAGCGCGCCCTGCAGCGCGCCGAGCCCGAGGCCGCCGGCGACGGTGAGGCCGAGGCTGCGGAACCCGCCGACCAGGGCCGCCGTGCAGGCGGGGATCGCCATCAGCGCCAGCGACGTCTGGTCGCTGGTCTGCTGCGGCGCGACGACCAGCAGGACGGCGGCCGACAGCAGCCCGGTGACCGCCCACATGCCGACGCCGAGGCGGCGGCTCGGGATGGCGTGCAGCTCGGCGGTCGTCGGGCGTTCGGACAGGGCGCGCAGCCGCAGCCCGAGGACGGTCCGGGCCAGCACGAGCCACGCCGCGCCCGCCACCACGACCGAGCCGAGCACGCACACCGCGGACGCCTGCGTGATCGTGATGCCGTCGACGGTGAACAGCGAGCCGCCGAACTCGCCGGGCATGCGGCGCGGGTGCGTGCCGAACGCCAGGTAGGAGGCGGCGAGCAGGCCGACGAGGAACGCGATGGAGATCGCGGAGCGCTGGTCGGCGCCGGCCTCCCCGAACCATTTCCCCATCACCCAGCCGAGCGCGGCGGCGACGAGGACGGCGGCGAGCAGCCCCGCGAGCGCGGCGAGACCGTACGGCCAGCCGTGCTCGGAGGCGACCGCCATCGTGTAGACGCCGATGACGCCGATCGCGACCTGCGCGAAGTTCACCACTCTGACCAGCCGGAACATCAGCGTGAGGCAGAGCCCGAGCGCGGCGTAGGCGCCGCCGCCGGCGAGCCCGGCGATCGCTCCCTCAACCATTGGGCAACCTGATCCAGTCGGGGGTGAGCACCGTCCAGCCGTTGCCGTCGGGCCGGACGAACTTGCCCGCGAGGTTGGAGGCGTGCGCGTCGCCGGGGCCGAACGCGAACGGGGTGCCCGTCATGCCGGACGGCAGCGGGCGCAGGGTCCGCAGCGCGCGCAGCACGGACGCGCGGGTGATGTCGCCCTTGATCCCGCGCAGCACGGTGACGAGATGGGTCGCGGCGAGGTAGCCGCCCTGGGCGAACGAGGTGAGCGGCACATGGTGCCTGGTCATCGTGGCCCTCCAGTCCTGGTTGGCCGAGGAGCGGACGTCGGTGTACGGCTCGAACTCCGACAGCGCCACCACGTCCGCGCCGGACGGCCCGAACGCCCGCGCCGCCTGGTCGGTGTAGGTGGAGGTGAGGAAGAGCCATTTGACGCCGGTGACGTTCTGGGCGTGCGCCGCCTTCACCCAGCCGACGTCCATCGGCTCGGTGCCGTTGAAGAACACGCCCTGGCAGCCGGCCGCGCGGGCCCGCAGGATGTAGGGCGTGTAGTCGGTCGTCTGCGCGGACAGGCTGCGGTCCTCGATGAGCAGCCGCTTGCCGGTCAGCTTCGTCCAGCGGGTGACGCCGTCGTGGTAGGCGCGTCCGGTGCTGCCGATGATGGAGAAGAACCCGCAGAGCCGGTTCAGCCGCAGGTGCTCGGACGCGTAGTACAGCGTGAGGGTGGTGCCGAGGAACGGGCCGACGTTCGTCGGCGAGATCGTCGGGGACCGGAAGCAGCCCGGGTCGACGCCGGTGCCCTGGATGTCGGCGATCGCGTAGCGGTCGTAGAGCGGGCCGTCGACCTGGCAGTCGACCAGGCTCGCGCCGCCGGCGAGGGCGACGGCGTGCTTGTTCTGGATGACGTCGCGGGCGGCGAGCGCGGCGGTCGCCGGGTCGCCCTTGTCGTCGCCGGCGGTGTAGGCGATCTTCCGGCCGTTGATGCCGCCGGCGGCGTTGACGTCGTCGAAGACGGCGCGGGCGGCCTGCGACGCCTCGGGGAAGGTGACCTGGCCGCTGAGCGTCGACACCGATCCGACGTGGATCGGGCCGGTGCCGGCGTCGGCGCCGGTCGCGCAGCCGGCGGCCGCAGCGAGCAGCGCCGCCGCCGCGAGGATCGTGCCGATCCGCATGTCAGACGCCCTCGGCGGCGTGCACGACCCGGCCGTCGAACACCGTCATCGCGACCGGGGTGTCCGGCAGGTCGTGCGGGTCGAGCGCGGTGAGGGTGCCGTCGAGGACGGTGACGTCGGCGGCCTTCCCGGGTTCGAGGGTGCCCTTCCAGTCCTCGGCGAAGTCCTGCCAGGCGGCGTTGGCGGTGTAGGCGCGGACGGCCTCGGGCAGCCCGACGCGCTCCTCCGGCCCGTACGTCCGGCCGCTCGCCTTGGACTCGCGCAGCAGCATCGCGGCGATGCCCTGCCGCCAGTTCGGGTAGGTGACGGGCGCGTCGGAGCTGGCGGTGACGGGGATCCCGGCGTCGACCGCGGACCGGACCGGCCACTGGTAGGCGGCCCGGTCGGCGCCGAGCATCTCCTCCATCATGTCGGCGATCGTCCATTTGATCGCCGGGTTCATGTTGGCGCCGAACCCGTGCGCGGCGAGCTTGCGCAGGCTGCGGCGGCCGGCGAGGTCGGCGTGGATGACGTAGTGCCGCGGGTCGTCGCGGGGATGCTCGGCCTGCGCCGCCTCGAACGCGTCGACGACGGCGTCGATGGCGAGGTCGCCGGTGACGTGCACGCCGAGCTGGTGCCCGGCGGCGTGCGCGAGCCGGATCATCTCGGTCAGCTCGCGGGTGCGCAGCGCGTCGGCGGCGCCGTGCACGCACAGGCAGCCGTGGCCGCCGGTGGTGTACTCCTCGCTCATCCACGCGGTCTTGTTCGGCGGGATGCCGTCGGCGAACAGCTTCACGCCGAGGACGCGCAGCAGGCGCGGGTCGACGCCGTCCGGGATCTCGGCGCTCGCCAGCCCTTCGGCGATCTCGGCGGCGGACCCGCCCATCCCGGTGAGCAGCAGCAGGACGCTGACGCGGGCGCCGAGGTCGCCGGCGCGGGCGAGATCGGCGTAGACGTCGAGGGTGAGCTGCCCGGCGGCGCCCGCGAACAGGCTCTTGCCGCCGGGGCCGAGGCCGGGCTCGGTGTAGCTGGTGATGCCCTCGCGCTGCAGCGTCGCGACGGCCTCGCGGATCGCGCGCTCGATCTGGTCGCGGGTGTAGGCGGGCAGGTGCCGCTGGACGAGGGCCTGCGCGCCCTCGGCGAGCAGCCCGGTCGGGTTGCCCGCGCCGTCGACGTGGATGACGCCGCCCTCGGGGACGGGCGTGTCGGCGGTGACCCCGGCGACGTCGAGGGCGCGGGAGTTGGCCCAGGTGAGGTGGCCGCTGAAGTCCTGCAGGTAGACGGGGTGGTGCGGGGCGACGGCGTCGAGGTCGGCGCGATCGGGCATCCGGCGGCCGTCGGCGCATTCGGTGAGGTAGCCGGTGTCCCAGCCGTTGCCGCGGATCCAGGCGCCCTCCGGCAGCCGGGACGCGGCGTCCTTCACGGCGGCCTGGACGTCGGCGATGGAGCGCACGGCGGGGAACCCGACGTCCAGCGCGAGCGGCGGGCGAGTGGAGCCGAACGCGCAGCCGTGCAGGTGCGAGTCGTTGATGCCGGGCAGGACGGTCCGGCCGCGCAGGTCGACGACCTCGGTGCGCGGGCCGGCCAGCGCGCGGATCGCGTCGGTCGCGCCGACCGCGGTGACGGTCCCGCCGGTGATCGCCACCGCGCGGGCGGTGCGGAACGCGGCGTCGGCGGTGAGCACCTCGCCGTCCAGCAGCACCAGGTCGGGGGTGGCCTGGGGATCGGGGTTCGCGTGCATGTGCGCCTCTTCATTCGGGCCCAAACGTATTTGCGAACGTACGGGGCCAAACGAAGAACGGTCAATAACGGGCCGGTAACGGTGTGAGCCGCCTCACAAGCGCACGCGGGCATGCCAAAGCCGCCGGCGCCGCACCGGGCGCCGGCGGTCCCGGCCGGGCTTCAGGCGGTCAGCCGGCGAACGCCTCCTCGATCACCTCGAGCCCCTCGACGAGCAGATGCTCGGGGATGACCAGCGGAGGAAGGAAGCGCAGCACGTTCCCGTACGTCCCGGCGGTCAGCACCAGCACGCCCGCGGCATGGCAGCGCCGCGCGATCTCGGCCGTCAGCTCCGGGTCCGGGTCCTTGGTTCCGGGCCTGACCAGCTCGATCGCGATCATCGCGCCGCGCCCCCGGACGTCCCCGATCGCCTCGTGCTTCTCCGCGAGCGCGCGCAGCCGGGGCAGCATGATCTCCCCGATCCGGCGGGCCCGCTCGGTCAGCTTGCCCTCCTCGATCTCCTCCAGCACGGCGAGGGCCGCCTCGCAGGCCAGCGGGTTGCCGCCGTAGGTGCCGCCGAGCCCGCCGCCGTGCACCTTGTCCATGATGTCCGCGCGGCCGGTGACGCCCGCGAGCGGCAGCCCGCCCGCGATGCCCTTCGCCGTCGTGACCAGGTCCGGGACGATCCCCTCGTGCTCGCAGGCGAACATGTCGCCCGTCCGCGCGAAGCCCGTCTGCACCTCGTCCGCGACGAACAGGATCCCGTTCGCGCGGCAGAACTCCGCGATCGCGGGCAGGAACCCGGGCGCCGGCTCGATGAACCCGCCCTCCCCCTGGATCGGCTCGACGACCACCGCCGCCACGTTGGACGCGCCGATCTGCTTGGTGATCTGGTCGATCGCCTGCGCCGCCGCCTCCGGCCCGCAGTTCTCCGGCCCCGTCGGCCAGCGGAACGGGTACGCGAGCGGCATCCGGTACACCTCGGGCGCGTACGGGCCGAACCCCTGCTTGTACGGCATGTTCTTCGCGGTCAGCGTCATCGTCAGCAGCGTCCGGCCGTGGTAGCCGTGATCGAACACCACGACCGCCTGGCGGCCCGTCGCGTACCGGGCGATCTTGACGGCGTTCTCCACCGCCTCCGCGCCGCTGTTGACCAGGATCGACCGCTTCTCGTGGTCGCCCGGCGTGATCCGGTTCAGGTTCTCGCACACCGCCACGTACGACTCGTACGGCGCCACCATGAAGCAGGTGTGGGTGAACCGGTCCGCCTGCTCCTTCACCCGCGCGGCGACCCGCGAATTGGCGTTGCCGACGCTCGTCACCGCGATGCCGGAGCCGAAGTCGATCAGCGAGTTGCCGTCGGCGTCGACGACCACCCCGCCGCCCGCGTCCGTCACGTACACCGGCAGCACGCTGCCGACGCCGGGCGCCACCGCCGCGGCGCGGCGCTCCTGCAACTCCCGGGACCGCGGTCCCGGGATCTCGGTCACGACGCGGCGCTCCTGCGGCAGGCGCTCGCCGCCGCTCAGGTTCTGGCTGGTCATGGCGCGAACATAAGCCGAACCACCCCTACGATGAACCGTACGGGACGGCGAAATCCGTCCAAAGCTTTGGACATGAGGGAGTGCGCGTGCCGCCGACGCTGGCCGCCGTGGCGGCCCTGCCGCAGCTCGGCCTGCGCTCCCTCACCGGCCCGCTCCCGGACGCGCCGGTCGTGTGGGTCGCGGTCAGCGAGCTGGAGGACCCGACCCCGTTCCTCGAAGGCGGCGAGCTCGTCCTCACCACCGGCATGCGGCTCACCCCCGGCGGCGCCGCACCCTATGTCGACCGGCTCGTCGGGCGCGGCGTCGCCGGGCTCGGCTTCGCGGTCGGCGTCATCCACCCCGGCGTCCCGCCCGAGCTGCTCGCCGCCGCCCGCGACCGGGGCCTCGCGCTGCTGGAGGTGCCGCGCCCCACCCCGTTCATCGCGATCGGCAAGGCCGTCTCGCGGATGCTGGCCGCCGAATGGTACGAGGACGTCACCCGCGCGTTCCAGGCCCAGCGCGAGCTGACCCGCGCCGCGCTCACCGGGCCGGGCGCGCTCGTGCGGCGGCTGGCGCGGCTGCTCGGCGGGTGGGCGCTGCTGCTGGACGCGTCCGGCGCCGTCCGGCACGCCGAGCCCGCCGCCGCCCGCGACCGCGCCGCCGCCCTCGCCCCCGAGCTGGCGCGGCTGCGCCGCCGCCCCGCCTCGGGCTCCACACCGGCGAGCATGGCGCTCGCCGTGCCCGGCGACCACATCGTCCTGCAGCGGGTCGGGCTCGGCGGGCGGCCCCGCGGGTTCCTCGCCGTCGGGACGCGCGCGCCGCTCCCGCACGTCGCGCACACCATCGTCGGCGCGGCCGTCGCGCTGCTCACGCTCCAGTCGGAGACGCCCCGCACCGGCCGGGACGCGCGGGCCGCGCTCGCGGCGCTGCTCGCCGGGCTCCCCGCGACCGGCCCGGCCGTGCCGCGCGGACCGGTCCGGGTGCTGGCCTGCGCGGGCGGCGGCGCCGTCGTCGACGCGCTGGAGACCGACCCCGCCGGGGAGCGCTGCCTGGCCGCGCCGCTCGACGGCGGCACCGCCGTGATCGTCCCGGACGATCTGGCCGGCGCGGTCACGGCGCTGCTCGCGGGCACCGGCCCCATCGGCGTCAGCGACCCGGGCGAGGCGGACGCCGGGGCCGGGGCCCTCGCCGGGGCGCTGCGGCAGGCGGAGGACGCGCTCGCGGCGGCCCGCCGCACCGGACGGCAAGTCCTGCGCCACGCGGACCTGCCGGGGCAGGGCGTCCTCGGGCTGCTGGAGCCGGAGGCCGCGCGGGCCTTCGCCGCCGCGCTGCTCGCCCCGCTGGCCGCCGAGGACCTGGTCGGGACCGTCCGCGCCTACGTCGCCGCCAACGGGCAGGGCGAGGCCGCCGCCCGGGCGCTCGGCGTGCACCGGCACACCCTGCGGTCCCGGATCCGCAAGGCCGCCGAACTGCTGGGCCGCGACCTAGACGACCCCGCCGCCCGCGCCGAACTGTGGATCGCACTGGCCGTCACGTCCAACGGCGACGGCCCGATTGGCCGTCCTGGAGACTCGCCATCCGGGCCGCCGGAGATAGCGTGAGGTCATGAACGTGACCCCATTCTGGCTGGCCGGTCGCCCCGAGACCGGTGACGGTGAGCTGACCGTTACGCACCCCTACGACGGCCGGGTGGTCGGGACGGCCGCCGTGCCGACGCCCGCACAGGTGGAAGAGGCGGTCGCGGCGGCCGACGCGATCCGCAAGGAGGCCGCGGCGCTCCCCCTGCACGTCCGCGCGGAGGCCCTCGCGCACGTGTCCGCGCGGCTCGCCGAGCGGGCCGAGGAGGTCGCCCGGCTGATCACCGGCGAGAACGGCAAGCCGCTGCTGTGGGCGCGCGGCGAGGTGACCCGCGCGATCTCCACGTTCCGGTTCGCCGCCGAGGAGGCCCGCCGGTTCAGCGCCACCACCCAGCGGCTGGACACCGACCCCGCCGCCGAGGGCCGGATGGCGTACATCACCCGCGTCCCGAAGGGCCCGGTGCTCGGCATCTCGCCGTTCAACTTCCCGCTGAACCTCGCCGCCCACAAGATCGCCCCGGCGATCGCGGCGGGCACCCCGATCGTGCTGAAGCCGGCGCCCGCGACGCCGCTGTCGGCGCTGCTGCTCGGCGAGCTGCTCGCCGAGACGGACCTGCCCGCCGGGATGTTCTCCGTCCTGCCGGTCCCGAACGACCGCGCGTCCGCGCTCGTCGACGACCCGCGGCTGCCGATCGTGTCGTTCACCGGGTCCGTCCCCGTCGGCTGGGCGATCAACGACCAGGTGCCGCGCAAGCACGTCACTCTGGAGCTCGGCGGCAACGGCGCCGCGGTCGTGCTGCCGGACGCCGACCTCGACTGGGCCGCCAAGCGGATCGGGCTGTTCTCCAACTACCAGGCCGGGCAGAGCTGCATCGCCGTCCAGCGCGTCTACGTCGACCGGTCGGTGTACGAGGAGTTCGTGCCGAAGCTCGTCGAGCAGGTCGGCTCCCTCGTCACCGGCGACCCGTGGGACGACAAGACGCAGGTCGGCCCGCTGGTCAGCCAGGACGCCGCCGAGCGCGTCGAGGCGTGGGTGGACGAGGCCGTCGCGGCGGGCGCGAAGGTCCTGGTGGGCGGCACCCGCGAGGGCGCGACCTACGCCCCGACCGTCCTCGCCGACGTCCCCGCCGACGCGAAGGTGGCGCGCGAGGAGGTCTTCGGGCCGGTCATGCTGGTCCAGCCCGTCGACGGGGTGGACGAGGCGTTCGCGCTGGTCAACGACTCGAAGTTCGGGCTGCAGGCGGGCGTGTTCACGCGGAACCTCGACATCGCGTTCCGCGCCCACCGGGAGCTGGACGTGGGCGGCGTCGTCATCGGCGACGTCCCGTCCTACCGCGCCGACCAGATGCCGTACGGCGGCGTGAAGGACTCCGGCGTCGGGCGCGAGGGGCTGCGGTCGGCGATGGCCGACTACACCGAGGAGAAGGTCATGATCTTCACCGGCCTGCCCCTCTGACCACCACGTGGGCCCGCCCCCGCCCGGGGCGGGCCTTCGCGGGTCAGAGAAGGCCGGTCCGCAGCGCCCCGGCCGCTTCGGAGAGGGCCTCCTGGAACCGGCCGCCGAGCCCCCACATGTTCGCGAACCCGTGGATGAGGTCCTCCTGCCGGCGCAGCGCGACCCGCACCCCGGACTCCTGCAGCCGCTTCGCGAACGCCTCCCCCTCGTCCCGCAGCGGGTCGAACCCGGCGGTGACGAGGTAGGTGGCGGGGAACCCGCTCAGGTCGTCCGCGAGCAGCGGCGACACCTTCGGGTCGGTGCGCCGCGCCACGTCCGGGCAGTAGTGGTCGCTGAACCAGACCATGTCCGCGTCGGTCAGGTAGAAGCCGTCCGCAAACAGCTCCCGGGACCGCCGCCGCACCGACATGTCGGTCGCCGGGTAGAACAGCAGCGCGAAGTCCGGCCTGCGGTCCGCGAACGCCCCGACGACCGCCGCGAGGTTCCCGCCCGCGCTGTCGCCGCCGACCGCGATCGCGTCCGGCGACGCCCCGAGCGCCGCCGCGTTCTCCACCGCCCACGCGTACGCCGCGAGCGCGTCGTCCGCCGCCGCCGGGAACGGGTGCTCGGGCGCGAGCCGGTAGTCCACCGACAGCACCCGCACCTCCGCGTTCACCGCGAGGTACCGGCAGACCGAGTCGTGCGTCCCGACGTCGCCGATCACCCAGCCGCCGCCGTGGAAGAACACCAGCAGCGGCGAGCCCTCCGCCAGCCCCTTCGGCTCGTACAGCCGCGCCGGAACGGTCTCGGCGGCGGTGAGGTCCCGCGTCCGCACCGGCCGCTCCGGCAGCCGGTTGATGTACCGCTGCCCGCGGGCGAGGCCCTGCCGCGCCTCCGCCGGCGTCGCCCCGGTCAGGCTCGCGCCCTCCAGCCGCGTCATCAGCAGGAGCAGCTGCGCGTCCAGCGCGAGCCGCTGCCCGTCCCGCACCACCGGCCGCCCGGCGATCAGCCGCCGCACCGGATCGGGGAGCGCGTACACGGCGCGGAGCACGGCGCCCGCGACCGACGGCGGGACCATTTCGGCGAGCTGCGGCATCGACCCTCCAACCATTCGGACGTTCCGGACACCGTACCCCCCGCCGCCCCTCCCATCCGAACACGGTTCGGTCAAGCCCGCCCGACCCTCCCGGTGCGCGTCCGCGGCGACCCGGGACGGCCGGAACGCCGTGCGGGTAAGGGGTTCTGGTGGTCGGGCGGGGTGGCTAGGATCGTCGCGGCCGGGTGGCGGAGCGTGACTGGAGCGGGCGGATGCAGCGGTTCTGGAGGTTGCTCACGGGCTACGTCGACGTCGGCGTCGCGTTCGTGCTGGCCGTGGTCATCCTGGGCTTGGACGTCACCGGCATCGCGTCCACCAGCGTGGTGCAGAGCGCGACGATGGCGACGCTCGCGGTCGTGTCGATCGTCCTGCTGCGCGACCGGGCCCGCGGCGACACCCGCGGCGAACTCGTCCAGGAGTCGGTGAACGCGCTGGCGGACGGGCTGCGCCGGCAGCCGGACGTGCAGGTCGTCAGCGGCTCCGACTGCAACCGGGTGCTCGCCGAGGCGCGCCGCGACACCCGGGTGTGGTGGTTCCGCGGCGCGACCGGCGCCTACGTCCGCGCGGTCACGCTCCCCGAGTGCGTGCGGACGGCGCGGCCGCTGCGGCGCAAGCTGGAGTTCCGGCTGGAGATCCTCGACCCGATGGACCCGGACCTGTGCGGCCGGTTCGTCGGCCTGCACCAGCGGCTGGCGACCGCGCAGGACGCGCCGGAGCAGGCCTGGTCCGTCGAGGAGACGCGGCGCGAGCTGTTCGCGACGATCCTCGCCGGCTGCTGGCACCAGCAGCGCTACGAGATGCTCGACATCGACATCCGGCTGTCGTCGGCGTACTCGCTGCTGCGCTACGAGATGTCGACCAGCTGCCTGGTCTTCACCCAGCGCGGCCCGGAGTTCCCGGCGCTGGTCATCAACAGCGGCACGCCGACGTACCAGTGCTGGGAGTCGGAGCTGCACGTCAGCTTCCAGCAGGCCAAGCGGCTGCCGCTGGACACCGTCAAGCACCTGCGGCTCGGCGAGCAGCCGACGCCGGACGAGATGAGGCGGGTGTTCCTCGGCCTCGGCATCGAGCTGCCCGCCGACTACACCCAGAACGACCTCAAGGAGATCCGCCGGCTCGCGCTGGAGGCGGGCGACCCCTACGCGTAGCGTCGGCGGCTAGGTCGGACGGCGGGCCGTCCAGGCGTTCTCGAACATCTCGTGCAGGGGACGCGGGGGCAGCAGGCGCAGGAACGGCCCGCCCGCGGTCCTGTCGCGCCCCGCCCTGGCCAGGTGGGCGGCGAGCTTCGCGGTCTCGACGGGGATTTCGGGGGCCTTGAGCGCGAGCCATTCGCCGGGGATGAACGCGGTGCGGCCCGCGCGGGCGCGCTTGTCCTCCTGGACGAGGGCGCGGCCCACGAGCTCCGCCTGCGCCGCCTTGTGCCGCGCGGCCGTCCAGCCGTTCCACTTGCGGACGTTCCGGTCGGTCGGGCGGAGCAGCGTGAGCAACTGCAGGTAGAGGGCCGCCGCGTCCTCGCTCGTGCCGAGTTCGGCGGCGGCCTCGGCGACCAGGTCGGGGACGCTGAGCAGCGGGTTCGCCTCGTAGCCGCCGGGCGGGACGGGCGTCGCGGCGGCGCGGGCCGCCATGCCGGCGACGGCGTCCGCGCGCGCCCGGACGGCGTCGACGCGGCGGAGCAGCTCGTCCAGGCCGTGGTCGGCGCAGAGGTCTTCGAAGCGCGCGCGGGCCGCCGGGTCGGCGAGCGCCGACGTGCGCAGCACGACGGACGCCCGCCGCTGCCGGCCGTCGACGATCAGCAGGCCGTCGTCGAAGGCGAGGGCGGACGCGTCGGCCTCCACCGGCACCTCGCCCGCGGTCACCCGGCGGACCGGATGGGTGTGCGGCCCGAACAGCAGCCTGCGCCGCTCGGTGTCGCCGAGGGAGAGCTCGCCGAGCGGCACCAGCAGGCCGGGCGCGGCCAGCCGGGCTTCCAGCCGCGCGGCGAGGGCGGCCGCGCCGAGGGTCGCCGGATCGCCGGCGGGGCGCTCGGTCAGCGCCCACACCAGCACGGACGCGAGCGGGACGTACGGGTCGCCGTACAGGCCCCGCGGGCTCGCCGTGCCGCCGGGCAAGACGGTGTGGACGCCGATCCCGTACGATTCCCGGTCGGCGACGACGCAGGTCAGGTCGTCGGCGGCGAGCGTGGACGCGGCGGGGTCGGCGAGGGCGGCGGCCCACTGGTCGGAGACGCCGAGGTCGCGTTCCAGGTCCGCGACGAGGTCCTCGTCGACGGCGGCGCGGCGGCCGAGGAGCCCCGACCACGCCTCGGCCATGCGCACGGCGGCGGCCGCGAAGCCGCCCTCCTCCCACAGCTCGGCGGGGTCGTCGGGCATCCCGGCGGCGACGATGCGCTGCCGGCCGGGGACGCCGAGGCGGCTCGAGAGGTCCTCGGCCTCCCGCGCGATCTGCTTGGTCGCCGAGTACGGCTTGGTCCGCAGCATCTTCGCGTGGGCATCGAACCGGGTGCCGGCGTCGCCGCCCTCGTACGCGCGCCGGGGCAGGCCGTCGAGGACGAGGGTCGCGATCGCGCGGCGGACGCCGGTGGCCCGCGTGAACGCGGCGACCGCGTCCTTGTCCGCTGCGAGCGGCCCGTGCCGGTCGTACAGGTCGAGGAGGCGGCGGAGCCGGGCGGCGTCGTCCCGGGTGACGGTGACGGTCTCGGCCTTCTTCGCGCCGGCCGGCTCCGGAGCGTCGGCGCGCTGCACGAACCGGTAGGCGCGCTCGGGGTCGATCGGCCCGTCGGCGGACGGGACGACGCCGACGATGACGGTCGCGTCGAGCCCGGCGAGGGCGGCGCCGGTCGCGTAGCCGCGCCGCCATCCGCCGGGGTGCGCGAACGGCTGGTCCGCCCAGGTGCGCAGCAGTGCGGCGAGGGCCGCCCGGTCCCGGTCCGGGGTGCCGGGTGCGACGAGCCGCCACGCCGCCGCGTCGATCGCGCCGAGCAGCGGCGACCAGTCGAGGGGGCGCGCGGGCGGGCTGACCAGCCGGACGGTCTCGTCGATCGCGCCGGCGAGGAACCGGCCGTCGGCGGCGATCGCCGTGACGGTCGCGGGCCGCGGCGACCGCTCCTGCCTCGCGTGCAGCGGCGGCGCGGGCAGCAGGCCGAGCAGCGCGTCGTCCAGGTCGGGGTCGGGGGTTTCGGCGGGCGGCCGCACCCGCGCGCCGGACCGGATCACCTCGACGCGGCGCGACAGCGCACGCCGGCGGTCCAGCACGGCCGCGGCGCGCAGCACCGTGTCGACGACCCCGGCGACGATCGCCGGGTCGGTCACCCCGGGCAGCTCGCGGGCCAGCGCGTCCCGCACCGCTTCCGGCGAGGGCGCGGCGTCCAGCAGGGCGCGGGCGGTCTCCTCGCCGGTGCGGCGGAGCGCCACCGACGACGCGGTGTCGCGCGGCGCGAGGAAGTGCCAGAAGGCGGGCGGCGGGAGCTGCGGCCGGTCCTTGCGGTCCGGCCACGGCTTGACCTCCCCGCCCGGGAACGGGCGCCCCTCCCACAGCAGCGAGCCGTCGGACGGGTCGTGGCAGCGCATCTCCCTGATCGCGCTGTAGCGGACCGACGCCATCACCAGGTCAGGGCCGCCGGGCATGCGGAGGACGCCCCACGGGGTGCCGCCGTTCTCGGTGTAGCGGAGCGCGCCGCGGCGGCCGTCGACGCCCTCGATCGTCCAGCCGGAGGGCGGCCGGCCGCGCTCCGCCTTCCGCTCGGCGACGCGGAAGCCGGCGAGGCCTCCGGAGGAACCGAGCGGCGACGCGGTCACGCCGTCAGGGAGCCGGACGAAGCTGCACTGGTCGAAGTCCCACGCCTCGTCGTCGCCGGGCGGTTCGGCGGCGAGGAAGCCGGGCAGCGCCCCGGCGGGCCGCTGCTCGCCGGACGCGAGGTCGAGCACCGTCCAGTCGCCGAGCGAGCGCGCATAGCTCGGCGAGCTCCAGACACGGGAGCCGTCGGAGAACTGCCGCTCATGGCGGCCCATGCCCTCCCGGCCTCCGGGCGCCAGGACGCGCTCGCCGTCGAAGCGTCCGCCGCCTGCCTCGAACTGGAAGCCGAGCGCGCCCTCCTGCGGCCCGCGCCAGGCATGCAGCCCGTAGTTGACGGCGGGCTCGAAGACGTCGCCGGGAGCGCTCGCCCAGAACGCGTGCGTGGCGGCGCTCGCGTGCTCGCGCTCGGACCAGCCGATGAGGAAGTCGCCGCCCGCGTAGTGGACGGTGTGCAGCGTCGTCCCCTCGGGGAGGGTGAACGCGCACTCGCCGCGCCGTCCCGCGTGGTCGACGGCGATCGCGCGGCCGCGCCCGTAGACGGTCAGGACGGGCCAGGTGCACGTCACGCCGGCGACGGGCCCGCCGAGGTCCGCGAGCGCCTCGTCCAGCGCGGGCCAGCCGAGTTCGGCGATGATGCCGGCGCGGAGCGTGCGGGCGAGCGGGACGACGAGGTCGAGCCCGGCGAGCGCGTCGCCGAGGCCGTCCAGCGCGGCGGCCGTCGGGGGGTCGAGCAGGCCTTCCAGCACGGCCATGGCCTGCCCGGCGGCGGCGACCCCGCCCTCGGCGGCGCGGTCGATCTGCCGGCCGATCCTCTCGTGGACGGCCTTCTCCACGCCGGGCGTCTCGGGCAGCCGCGAGATCGCGGTGCCCTGCCGCAGCCCCGCGTGGACGGTGCCCTCCAGCCGCGGCCCGAACACGGGGTCGGCGGCAAGGGCCTTCAGGTCGCGGCGGGACCGCTCGCCCCAGAAGTTCAGCCGCACGCCCTCGCCCGGATCCTCCACGGCGACGCCTTCGGCGAGGCACGCGTCGACGAGGTCGGCGTCGAACGGCCAGGCGCCCCCGTAGCGCGACTCGTGCAGCCGCACCGGGACGGCCTCGGCGCGCAGCCGGGCGGCGAGGCGCGGCAGCACGCCGTACAGCTCGTCCGGCATCGGCTGGACGGTGATGCCGCCATAGGCGACGCGGACGTAGGAGTAGTGCGCAGCGAACGCGCCGAGCCAGCCCGCGAGCCCGCCGGACGGGCGGACCTCGCCGTCCGCCATCGCGTCGACGATCCCGGCGGCGTCCAGCATCCGCAGCCACGCGGAACCGTCGACCGCGCCGGTCGGGAAGATCTCCGCGAGCCCGGCGCGCAGGGCGGCGGGCGGCGGCGCCTTGGCGAACACCCGCGCGGCGCCGTCGAGCACGCCGTCCGGGACGGCGGTGCCGCGCGCGTCGGCCAGGGCCTGCGCGAGGATCTCGGCGTCCTCGGACAAACCGAGCCCGGCCGCCTTCGCCGACCTGCGGACGCGGGTGTGCAGGTCGGCGGGCGGCGCGGCGCCGGCCCGTCCCCAGGCGGCGACGAACCGGGCGAACTCGCGGTGCGCGCGGTCGGCCGGGTACGTCGCGGCGAGCCACTCCTGGTGCTCGCGGATCCGCGCGGCGCCGATGGCCCCGCCCCCCGCGAACAGGAGGGCGTTGTCCACCCGGTACTGGGCGTCGACCGGCAGCGCGTGCCGGGCCTCGGCGTCGCGCGCGTCCGCGTAGGCGGTGGCGGCGTGCCGGGGCGCGATCCGGATCAGCCGGTGCCCGACGGTGTCCCAGAACCAGGGGAGGTGCGCGGCGGGCAGGCGGCGCACCTCCCGCTTCATGTCGTCCAGGAACCGGCCGGGACGCGCGTACGCGCGCGCGAGCCCGGTACGGACGGTCGCGAACAGCTTCTCCGCGTCGGGCGCGGCATCGGGGTCGGCCTCCCCGACCCAGTCCAGGTAGAGGGTCGACTGCGCGGGGTCTGCCGGGAGCTGCGGGGACATGGCGGGCAGTATGGCAGCGTCCCCGGACATAACACGCGGGAAACGATCAAGCCGGGGACCGGGCCGGTGATCAGGCCAGGGGTCGGGCCAGGGGTCAGGCCAGGGCGACGGTCACCGGCATCTCCTTGATCCCGTTGACGAAGTTGGACCGCACCCGCCGGATCCCGCCCGCGAGCCGCACGTCCGCCAGCCGCGGCAGCAGCTCCTCGAACATGATCCGCATCTCCAGCCGGGCGAGCGCGCTGCCCAGGCAGAAGTGCGAGCCCTTCCCGAACGCGATGTGGTCGTTCGGGGTCCGGGTCACGTCGAACCGGTACGGGTCGGCGAACACGTCCTCGTCGCGGTTCGCGGACGCGAACCACAGCACGACCTTGTCGCCCGCGCGGATCGCGGTGCCGCCGACCTCGGTGTCGCGGGTCGCGGTGCGGCGGAAGTGGTACACCGGCGACGCCCAGCGCAGGAACTCCTCCACCGCGACCGGCATCAGCTCCGGCTCCTCGCGCAGCCGCTCCGCCTGCTCCGGATGCTCGATCAGCGCGCGCATCGCGTGCGTGATGGCGTGCCGGGTCGTCTCGTTGCCCGCGACGACCAGCAGCAGGAAGTAGTTGTCGAAGTCGCGGTCCGACAGCGGCACGCCGTCCATCGGCGTCTGGTTCACCAGCCGGCTGACCAGGTCGGTGCCCGCCCCGCCGCGCCGCTTCGCCGCCAGCTCCCGCCCGTACTCGAACACCTCCAGCGACGCCGGGCTGCGGAACGGCAGGTCGCGGTAGCGCTCGCTCTCCTCGCTGTGCAGCAGGACGTCCGCGTAGTCCGGGTCGGTGTTGGCGATGATCCGGTTGCCCCAGTCGATGAGCTTCTGCGTGTCGCCGTCGGGGACGTCCAGCATCCGCGCCAGCACGTTGATCGGGAAGTCCGCGGCGATCTCCGCGACGAAGTCGAAGGTGCCGTGCGCGAGCGCCCGGTCGAGCGTCCGCGCGGTCAGGCCGCGCAGGAACGTCGCGTACCCGGCGACAGCGCGCGGCGTGAACTCGCGCTGCAGGACGCGGCGGAGCGCGTTGTGCCGCGGCCCGTCCGTCTCCAGCAGCGAGCGCCGGATCTCGGCCTGCCGCTCGTCCACCTCCTCCAGGTTCACGAACTTCTCGGAGGTGAACCGCTCCTGGTCGCGGTCGACGGCGACGACGTCGGCGTGCCTGGTCAGCGACCAGAACCCGCTGCCGCCGTCGGACTCGGGGTTCCAGTGGACGGGCGCGGTGCGGCGCAGCGCGTCGAACATCCGCCAGGGCGTCTCGTCGTCGAGGAAGTTGCCGGGGTCCGCGAGGTCCACGGCCAGGGTGTCACCGGTCAACGCGCATGCTCCTTGTGGGTGGCCTTACAGGTGGTAGGCGTACTCGCGGAACTCCCAGTCGGTGACGTGCCGCTGGAACCGCGCGACCTCGTCCCGCTTGTAGGCGAGGAACGCCGACACGAACCGCTCGCCGAGCACGCCGGTCAGGGCCTCGTCCGCTTCGAGGGCGTCCAGCGCGGCGGTCAGGTCACCGGGAAGGACGGGCGCCTTCGCGGCGTCGTAGCCGTAGCCCTCCAGCGGCGGCGGGGCGTCGAGCTTGTCGCGGACGCCCAGGTAGACGGCCGCGAGCAGGCCCGCGACGCCGAGGTAGGGGTTGGCGGAGGCGTCCCCGAGCCGGACCTCCAGGCGGGACGCGGCGCCCCGCTCCGGCGGGATCCGCACCATCGCGCTGCGGTTGTCGAGCCCCCAGTCGATCAGCCACGGCGCGAGCGTGTCGGGGCCGAACCGCTTGTAGGAGTTGATCGTCGGGTTCAGCAGCGCGGCGAGCGCGGGCGCGTGCTCGAGCACCCCGGCGACCGCCTGGTGCGCGGTCTCCGACAGGCCGTGCGCGCCGTCGCCCTCGAACGCGTTCCGCCCCTCCGCGTCCAGGCAGGACAGGTGGACGTGGAAGCCGGAGCCGCCCTCGTCGTCGAACGGCTTCGCCATGAACGTGGCGAGCAGGCCCTGCGTCCGGGCGATCTCCTGGACGGCCGACTTGAAGCGGAACGCGCGGTCGGCGGCGTCCAGCGCGCCCGAATGGTCCAGGTTGATCTCGAACTGGCCGCCGCCGAACTCGTGGTTGCCCATCGTCACGCCGAGCCCGAGGTCGCGCAGGTGCCGGAGGGTCCGCAGCAGGTGGTTGCCGGGGTCGCCCCTGAGGCCGGACGAGTAGACGTTGCCGGGCGCGTCCCCGTACCGGCGCCATCCCGTGGGCGAGGACTCGTCAGGCTCGCAGAGGTAGTACTCCAGTTCGGGCCCGGCGACCGGTTCGAGGCCGATCTCGCCCATGCGGGCGACGGCGCGGCGCAGCACGTCGCGCGGGCCCTCGGCGCAGAGGTCGCCGCCGCCGGGCTCGTAGGCGTCGGCGAGGCAGGACGCGACGCCCGGCTCCCACGGCAGCGCCGCGAGCGTCGACAGGTCGGGGCGCACGCAGATGTCGGGGAGCCCCGCGTCGAGCCCGCCCGCGACCTCGACCACGTCGCCCCGCGGGCTCGTGTGGTAGATCGCGCGGCAGAACGACAGGCCGTGCTCGGCGACCGCGGGCAGCCGCTCGACCAGCACGTCCCGGGACCGGTCGACGCCGATCAGGTCGGGGTACTGGACGCGGACGACGTCGACGCCGCCGGCGGTCAGCCGGCGCACCGCGTCCCGCACCGGCTCGGCGCCGGCGGCGGGCTCCTGTCGGCTCACTCGCTCGCTCCCCTCCGGGTTCGTTTGGGCTCAAACCATATGGCGGCCGGTGGATCCTGACAAGAGTCCCGCCGGCCAGACCTCGATCACCAGGGGCGGAGTGACAAAACCGGGCGGGCGGCATATCGTATGGGCCCAAACGAAACGGAGGTCCCCGGTGGCGCACGTGCGAGGATTCCTGCACCCGAAGACCGCGACGGGCCGCTCGTCGCTGATCCCGAGCCCGCCCTGGCACTACTCGGGCGACCTGCTCACCGTCGAGTACCGCACCGACCCCGCCCGCGTCGCCGAGCTGCTGCCCGACCCCCTCGCCCCCGCCCCCGACGACCCCGGCGCCGTCGCGATCATCTGGGCCGACTGGCAGTCCTGCTCCGACTCCGCCGAGGAGCTGCTCGACCCCGTCCACGCCCAGTACAAGGAGTGCTTCGTCGTCGTCCGCTGCTCGTTCGAGGGCCGGACCTACTCCCGCTGCGTCTACATCTGGGTCGACAAGGACTTCGCCATCGCCCGCGGCCTGCACCAGGGCTATCCGAAGAAGTTCGGCTCCGTCCACCAGACCCGCCCGCACCCCTACGGCCGCGGCGCCCCGCGCATCGCCCCCGGCGGACGGTTCGGCGCCACCCTCGCCGCCGCCGACCGCCGCCTCGCCGAGGCCGTCGTGACGCTGCGCGAACCGTCCGAGACCAACGGCTTCGTCAACGGCCACCCGATGGCCCACCACCGCCACCTGCCGTCCATCGAGCCCGGCAAGCCCGCCGCGCTCGACGAGCTGATCGAGTCCGGCGGCGCCGCCTTCGAGGCCGGCCAGGCCTGGACCGGCGACGCCGACCTGCGGCTCTTCGACTCCCCCACCGAGGAGCTGTCCCGGCTGACCGTCGAGGAGCCCATCGCCGCCTACTACCGCCAGGTCGGCGTCACCTGGAACGGCGGCCGCGTCCTCGCCTGAGGGATCACGCCGGAAGCGCGGGCCCCAGGCTCGCCTGCACGTACGCCATGCCCTCGGCGAACCGCGGATCCATCGCGCGCTCGCCGATCTGCTCGGGCGTCGGCTCGGCGAGCCGCTCCTGGATCCACCAGACGTTGCCCAGCGGGTCCCGGACGCGCCCGACCTTGTCGCCCCAGAACAGCTCGGTCGGACGGGTGACCACGCTCGCGCCCGCCGCGACGGCGCGCTCCACGACCGCGTCGGCGTCGTCCACGAACAGCCGGAGCAGCCCCGGCGTCTCGACCGGGAACGGCGAGTCGAACATGAGCACGACCGAGTCGCCGATCCGGGCCTCGGCGTGCCCGATCCGCCCGTCCACCTCCATCCGGCTCAGCTCCTCGCCGCCGAACGCGTCCTCGATGAACCGGATCAGCGCCGCGGTGTCCCGCGTGACGATCCACGGCGTGACCGTGCCGTACCCCTCGGGCGCCTTGGGAAAGTCGGCCATGATGTCCCCTCTCTCGCGGCTTCCGACTCTAACAGAACGGAATGATTCGTTCCACTAATTCTGGGCTAGGGTCGGGCGGCGTGGACCTCGAAGCCGTGCGCACGTTCGCCGCCGCCGCGGACGCGGGCCGCTTCCAGCACGCCGCGGCGGAGCTGTCCATCACCCAGCAGGCCGTCTCCAAGCGCATCGCCGCCCTCGAGAAGGACCTCGGCGTCCGCCTCTTCACCCGCACCGCCCGCGGGGCCCGCCTCACCATCGACGGGCAGGCGTTCCTCCCCCACGCCCGCGCCCTCCTCCAGGCCGAGGAGCGCGCCCTCGCCTCCGTCGCCCCCGGCCGCCGCGCGCTCCGCGTCGACGTGATCGGCCGCCGCCTCGCCCCCGCCGGCCTCCTGCGCGACTTCCACCGCGCCCACCCCGGCACCCCCCTCGACGTCGTCACCCTCTTCGACGCCGCCGCCGCGCTCGACGCGATCGCCGCTGGCACCATCGACGCGTCCTTCCGCGCCCTCACCACCCCCGACCGGCTCCCCGCCGGCCTCGCGTCAGCGCGCGTTCTCGACGAACCCATCCAGCTCGTCACCGGCCCGGCCCACGCCTTCGCCGCCGCCCGCCGCGTCCGCCCGGCCGACCTCGCCGGGCACCGCATCTGGATGCCCGGCATCGTCCCCGGCACCGAATGGGCCGCCTTCTACGACGACCTCGCCGCCGCCTTCGGCCTCACCATCGACCCCGTCGGCCCCCACTTCGGCCTCGAACCGCTCCTCGACGCCATCGCCGACTCCGCCGCCCTCGCCACCTTCGTCGGCGACCGGACCCGCCTCGTCTGGCCCGCCGACCACGGCCTGCGCCGCATCCCCGTCCACGACCCGACGCCCGTCTACCCGCACTCCCTCATCTGGCGCCGCGACAACCCGCACCCCGCCCTCACCGCACTCCGCACCCACCTAGGCACACCACCCGCCGCCCCCGACACCTGGACCCCACCCTGGGCACACCGCACACCGTCCCCCGCATAACGGCCTGAGCCACCGGACGAGGCGCCGCCAACACGACGGACATGCGAAACACGCTGCGTCCGCACCCACCGTTCGCCTTCCCGCTTCGCGCCCGTGCATCCACGTTTCGACAGGCATCGAGATGTCTCGGGCCTAGATTCCGCACCGGAGCCGTCCCCTGTCTCCACCGGATCGGGCCTGCCCCATCCGACCGCGCGACACACTGGAGGCCGAGAATGTCGGACGAGGTCCCGACCACCGACGATCGGGAGCCCGCGCTGGTCGTGACTTCGATGATCGACCACGTCCTCGACCTGGCCGCCACCTGGACGAACTGGGACGGTCGCCCGATGCGCGCCGACGAGCGGCTCTACACCCCGCACAAGGCGATCCGCCGAGTCACCGATCACCTCATCGATCACCTGGCCGAGGTGGAAGCACGCCTGGCGGGCAGCCCCACCATCCCCGATCGCTGGCACGCGTCGGCGAGCACGACCCCCGCCGACCTGGCCCCCTTCACCGACCAGGACTTGGACGAGGCCAGAAGTCGGCTCACCCGGCTCAGCCAGATCTGGGCCGCCCGCCTGACCGCGCTCACCGCGGACCAGCTCGACCGATCGCCCGGTGCAGGCTGGACATTCCGCCAGATCGCATTCCACCTGGCAGAGTCGGCCTACTACGCCGACGCGGTGGGTGACCTCTCAGTGGTCGGATCCGATCGCTGATCTTCTAGGTCGTAGCAGTCTGCGGCGCTGCCCGACTGAGCCGAACATCGCACCTCGGCAGCCGCTCGGACGTTTGAGCGTTTGGGTCCTCAAGCGCTCGGGTGCTTCGGCGAGAGGGGTGCTCGACTGCTTGGGCGCGCTCAGGCGAGGCGGCGCCAGGAGGACGGGACGGTGCCGTGAGAACGGGACGGTCCCGGGAGAACGGGACGGTCCCGGGAGAACGGCAAGAGGGGTGTTTGGGGGCATCGGCAAGAGGGGTGTTCGGGTGGTGGGGTGGCGCTTGCGTACGGGGCCGCCCCTCCAAAGTCAAGGGCGCCTTCGGCGTCGCTACGCGATGGACTTCGTCCACC
>NZ_JBEZJL010000062.1:0-62878 GCF_040651755.1 Actinomadura sp. NPDC048394
AACACCCGGTCCCATTCCGAACCCGGAAGTTAAGCCCTTCAGCGCCGATGGTACTGCATGGGAGACCGTGTGGGAGAGTAGGACACCGCCGGACACATATTGCGAAGAGGCCCCGCCGATCACGGCGGGGCCTCTTCCATTTTCAGGGTGACCGGGCGGCCTCTAGCCGGCGGAACCCGGATGGGGAACGTCATCCAGACGCGGCTGTTCATTAGAGTAGGGTGGCTCTCCGACTGTTCCGTCGTCCGCCTCAGCCCCCGTGAGGACGCCTGCCGACATGAGCGAACCGCACGAGCCAGTCCAACCGCAGTGGGGAGGTCCGCCTCCGCAGCCGGGCCAGACCCCGCCCCCGGGAAATTTCGCGCAGCCATTCGGCCCGCCCGGGACGCCGCCCGGCGCGCCGCCAGGTCCGCCTCCGGGAATGCAGCCGGGCGGCCCGCAAGCCGCCGGATATCCGGCGCCTGGTTACCAGGGCACTCCGTACCAGCAGGCACCTCCCTACGGGCCGACGGGACCTCAGGCGACGCGTGGGCGCGGGCTGAATTGGTTCGGCTTGGTGATCGCGGGAGCGGCGGTCCTGTTGCTGGTCTCCACGATCCTGCCTTGGGTGCGGGTGTCGTTGCAGGAGAAGGGCCTCTCGTCGAGTGCCGCGCAGACCATCGAAAGGTCGTACAACGGGTTCGAGGGCAGTGTCGGCTGGGGTTACCTGACGCTGCTGTGCGCCCTGGCGGCCGGCGGTCTCGGCGTGCTGGGGGCGGTCCTCCGGAACGGACGGCTCGCCGGGGCGGCGACGATTCCGGGACTGCTCGGCATAGTGTCACTGGGCCTGGTGGTCACGCGCCTGAACGCCGCCAAGTCCGCGGTTCTCGACGGTCAGCCGCGTGCGCTTCCCCCTGTGGTGAGAGCGATCCTCGAGAAGGACCTCCATGCCTCGTTGGACGTCGGCTGGTTCCTGGCGCTGTTGATGACTCTGGTCATCACGGGCGTGGGCGTCGCGGCGTTCGTCACCGCCCATGGGCGTCCGGTGGACGTCCCCCGGCAGCCGCCTCCGCCGGGACGCTGAGTCACCGCATTGTTTCTCAGTGGTAATTGCGTGACAATTGCGAGGCCCGGAGCGCTGGTGGTGTAGAAAGCAGGTTCGGGTGCGGGGATGCCGGCCGGTGATGCAGCGGCCCGGGTCGTGATCGGAGAAACATGCTCAGGCGTACTTTGGTCGGTGCGTCCGTGGCCACGGTGGTGGTCGCGGGAACGGTGACCTACCTGGTCTCCAGTGGGTCGGACGCCACCACGTCGGCGAGCGGGAAGCCGAGTCCGGGGCAGGTGCGCCAGTACGCGCTGCGGGACATGACGGCCAGTACCGCGGCGAAGAAGGTGGCGGGGCTGCCGGCCGCGTCCACCGAGCCGTTCAGCCTCCTCGGCGTGACGTGGGACAAGCCGCGGTCGGAGCTGCGCGGGACGGTCCGGGTCCGGACCCGGGACGCCGCGTCCGGACGCTGGTCGGGGTGGCGCGAGGTCGAGCCGGAGACCGAGGACGCACCCGACGCCCGCGAGGGCGCGGCGCGGGGGAGCCGGGGCGGGACGAGCGGGCTGTGGGTCGGTCCCTCCAACGGGGTCGAGGTGCGGGTGACCGGGCATGGCCGGACGCTCCCGGCCGGCCTGCGCGTCGACCTCGTCGACCCGGGAAAGGGGACGGTCGGGAACGGGACGTCCCGTCCGCGGGCCGCCGGTGAGGGCGGCACCGACGCACGGCTGGCCGCCGCCGCCGATCCGATCGACTCGCCCGCTCCGGGCGACTCGTCGACCGCGACTCCGGAACCGTCCGCGCCCGCCGGCGCGGAACCGACGCCTTCCGAGTCGCCGACGGCGACGGACACGCCGACGCCGACGCCGACCGCGACCACGGCGTCACCGTCGGAACGTACGACGGCTGCGACCGCGGTGACGGCGCCGAAGCCCGCGATGGTGTCGCGGGCGGCGTGGGGCGCCGACGAGTCGCTGGTGAAGGACCCGCCGGAGTACGACACGTCGGTGAAGGCGGTGTTCGTCCACCACTCCGACACCGGCAACTCCTACACGTGCGCCGAGGCCCCGTCCGTGGTGCGGTCGATCTTCCTGTACCACGTGAAGAGCGAGGGCTGGAACGACATCGGCTACAACTTCCTCGTGGACAAGTGCGGCACCGTGTACGAGGGCCGCGGGGGAGGCGTCGACCGTCCGGTGCACGGCGCCCACACCTACGGGTTCAACACCGACACGGCTGGGATCGCCGTCCTCGGCACCTACACGAACGCGAACGAGACGCCTGCGGGCGTCGCGCCGACGCAGGCCGCGCTGAACGGCGTCGCGAAGGTGGCGGCGTGGAAGCTCGGCCTGACGGGCGTCGACCCGGCGGGGAAGACGACGCTGACGTCGATGGCGCCGAACGGGACCGGCGGGAAGTACCCGTACGGCGAGAAGGTGTCGTTCTACACGATCTCCGGGCACCGTGACGGGTTCGCCACGGCGTGCCCGGGTGCGCAGCTGTACGCCAAGCTCGGCGCGATCCGCACCGCCGCGAAGGCGCTCACCACCCCGGCGGTGGCCGTCACGCTGACGGACGCGACGAACGTGGGCGGGCGCTACTACACCAAGAGCGCCGTGACGGTCGGATGGAAGCCGGTCGAGGGGGCGACGTACGAGGTCCGCGTGGACGGAGCGCCCGCGGCGACGCCGGCCGCCGGTGCGTCGTCCGCGGCGCTGACGCTGCAGCCGGGCACGCACAGCGTGGTGGTGCACGCCAAGTACAGCGACGGCAGCACCGCGGACTCGCCGGCGTCCACGGTCGTCGCGGACGTCACCAAGCCCGTCTTCGCGACGCCACCGGCGCTGGCGCTGCGCCGGGCGACGGTCAACACGACCGCCGTCCCCGTCACGCTCGGCTGGAAGGCCACCGACAACACGCTGCTCTCCTCGGTGAAGGCGACGTCGCCGGCCGCCAAGACGTTCGCCGGCACCACGACGAGCTGGGCCGCGACGGCGACGCCGGGCGCGGCGCAGACGTGGTCGCTGACCGCCGCCGACGCCGCCGGGAACACCGCGGCGTCCGGCGTCTCCCGGAGCGTCGCGCTCATGCCGGAGGGCCAGTCGACCCGCACCGGGACCTGGAAGAAGACGACGAACAGCTCCTACCTCGGCGGGTACGGGCTCTACAGCGGCAGCAAGGGCGCGAGCGCCAGCTGGACGTTCACCGGGCGCAGCGCGGGCCTGGTCGTCAAGCGGCAGTCGAACGTCGGCGCGGTCGTCGTCTACGTGGACGGCGCGAAGGTCGGCACGCTCGACACCCGCGCGTCCAAGCTCGCGTACCGGCAGCTCATCTGGACGCGGTCGTGGAGCGCCAGCGGGAAGCACACCATCAAGGTCGTGGTGGCGGGGACGTCGGGGCGGCCGATCGTCTGCATCGACGGGATCGCCTACATGCGCTGACGCGACCCACCGCGACGACCGGACCGCGACGACCCACCGCGAAGGCCGACCGCGACATCCGGAACACCGCAGACACCGAAGGGCCCGGCGTGCGCGACGCCGGGCCCTTCGGCCGCTCAGGTCCCTCGGCCGCTCAGGTCCCTCCGCCGGTCAGATGTCCTCGCCGGCGAGGATCGCGTCGGCGTCGACGATCCGGTACGCGTAGCCCTGCTCGGCGAGGAACCGCTGCCGGTGCGCGGCGTAGTCCTGGTCGAGGGTGTCGCGGGCGACGACGGCGTAGAAGCGGGCGCCCTGCCCGGACGCCTTGGGCCGCAGGAGGCGGCCGAGGCGCTGCGCCTCCTCCTGCCGCGACCCGTACGCGCCGGACACCTGGACGGCGACGCTCGCCTCCGGCAGGTCGATGGAGAAGTTCGCGACCTTCGACACGACCAGCACGTTCAGCTCGCCGGACCGGAACGCGTCGAACAGCCGCTCGCGTTCGCGGACCCGCGTCTCGCCCTTGATGACCGGGGCGTCGAGGAGCGCGCCGAGCTCGTCGAGCTGGTCGATGTACTGGCCGATGACGAGGGTCTGCTCGCCGCGGTGCCGGTCGACGAGCGCCTGGATGAGCTTGGTCTTGGTGTCGGTGGTGGCGCAGAAGCGGTACCGCTCCTCCGGCTCGGCGGTGGCGTAGGCGAGCCGTTCGGAGTCGGTGAGGGTGACGCGGACCTCGACGCAGTCGGCGGGCGCGATCCAGCCCTGCGTCTCCATGTCCTTCCACGGCGCGTCGTAGCGCTTCGGGCCGATGAGGGAGAACACGTCGCCCTCCCGGTTGTCCTCGCGGACGAGCGTGGCGGTGAGGCCGAGGCGGCGGCGGGCCTGCAGGTCCGCGGTCATCCGGAAGATCGGCGCGGGCAGCAGGTGCACCTCGTCGTAGACGACCAGGCCCCAGTCGCGGGCGTCGAACAGCTCCAGGTGCGTGTAGACGCCCTTCCGGCGCGTCGTCATGATCTGGTAGGTGGCGATGGTGACCGGCCGGATCTCCTTCTTCGTGCCGGTGTACTCGCCGATCTCGTCCTCGGTGAGCGAGGTGCGCCGCAGCAGCTCCTGCTTCCACTGGTGCGCGGAGACGGTGTTGGTGACGAGGATCAGCGTGGTCGCCTCGGCGCGGGCCATCGCGGCGGCGCCGACGATGGTCTTCCCGGCGCCGCACGGCAGGACGACGACGCCGGACCCGCCGTGCCAGAACGCCTCGGCGGCGTCGCGCTGGTAGGAGCGCAGCTCCCAGCCGTCCTCGTCGAGGGAGATGGCGTGCGCCTCGCCGTCGACGTAGCCGGCGAGGTCCTCGGCGGGCCAGCCGAGCTTGAGCAGCGCCTGCTTCAGGGAGCCGCGCTCGCTCGGGTGGACGACGACGGTGTCGTCGGCGACCCGGTCGCCGATCATGCCCTTGACCTTCTTGGCGCGGAGCACCTCCTCCAGGACCGAGCGGTCCGAGGAGGACAGCACGAGCCCGTGCACGGGGTGCTTCTCCAGCCGCAGCCGCCCGTACCGCGCCATCGTGTCGGCGACGTCCACCAGCAGCGCGTGCGGGACGGGGTACCGGGAGTACTTGATCAGCGTGTCGACGACCTGCTCGGCGTCGTGCCCGGCGGCGCGGGCGTTCCACAGCGCGAGCGGCGTGACCCGGTAGGTGTGGACGTGCTCGGGCGCCCGTTCGAGCTCGGCGAACGGGGCGATGTCCTTGCGGCAGGCGTCGGCCAGCTCGTGGTCGACCTCCAGCAGCAGCGTCTTGTCGGATTGGACGATGAGCGGACCGTCGGTCAATGCAGAAGCCCCCGTCGATGATCGCGATGGCTCGTCCGGACGCCGTGCACGCTACCCGAGGCGTGCCGGCGCGTCGCGCGTTCCGGACGGGACCGCACTGTTCAACGCCGGACCCGGCCCGGATATTGCGTCACGCGGCGCCCCCTGCCCGCCGGGCGCGCCGCGGGGCTCAGACGCCGCTGGACGAGGAGTAGTCCGGGTCGTGGGTGAGGATGATCGCGAAGTAGACGACGGCGATGATGATGCCGATCAGCAGCGACGCCGCGAACAGCGACCAGCTCCAGATCGTCAGCCGCCGGGCCGAGGCCGGGTCGGTCTGCACCCGGCCGAGGGCGAGCGCGCCCGTGACGATGCCGGGGATCGCGACGATGTTGCAGCACATCAGCGCCACGACGCAGTTGCACACCAGCGCCGCGATCGCGGAGCCGTTGTTCGCCGGCGCGTGCGGGACGCCGGGCGGCCCGTACGGGTGGCCCTGCGGGCCGTAGGCGCCGCCGTCGTCCCACCCGGGCGTCCCGCCGTAGCCGCCGTAGGGGTCGTGCCAGCCGGGGGGCACCCCTCCGTATCCGCTCACCGCAATGCCTCCTCGCGCTTGAGGGCACGGTACCGCCCGATAGCGCACATGGTTGGACAGAACGGGGCGCCCGCCGGTTCCCTCAGGCCTCGTCGTCCAGCTCGGCGACGCCGGTGATGCGGTGCAGCGCGAACCGGTGCACGGCGGCGCGGGTCGCGTCGTAGCCGGTCAGGAAGCCGCCCTCGACCCGGACGGGCTCGACGATCCGGCTGGACGCCTGGCCCTGCTGGTCGAGGTAGCCGATCCAGACCCGGCCGCCGCGGTCGACGGCGCCGCGCAGCCGCTCGATCGTCGCCATCGCCGGGGACCGGGGCGGCTCGCCGGACGGCGCGTCCGCGCGCAGCCGCGCCTGCTCGGCGCCGTGCCGGGACGCCTCGTCGCCGGCCCGCAGCGCGCGCACCGCCGCGGAGATCATCGAGGCGTCCGCGGTGTCGTCCGGGCGGAGCCGGACGATCTCGGCGGTCGGCGGCGGCTCGGCGCGCTGCGCGTCCGGCCGCGTCACGATCACGCCGCCGCCGGGCGACTCGGCGACCGGCGCGAGGCCCATCGCGCGCAGCCCGTCGAGCAGCTCGCCGCGGTGCAGGCTGGACGCCAGCACGGTCGGCGCGAGCCGGTGGAGGCGCAGCGCCGCGGAGCGCCGGTCGGCGAGGATCTCGTCGAGCGTGCCGGCGGAGTCCGTCCGCACGTAGGAGGACAGCGACCCGACCCGCAGGTGCCCGTGCCGGCGCGCGACGTCGTCGATGAGGTAAGTGAGCGGCTGCGGCAGCGGCGTCGCCGAGTGCCGGGCCAGCAGGCCCGCGACGTCGTCGGCGCTGCGGCCGGCGTCCAGGGCGCGGCGGATCGACTCGGCGGTGAACCGGTACACGGTCGCGCCGCCGGTCGACTCGACGTCGGCGGCGAGCGCCAGCTCCCGGCTCAGCTCGGTGACCAGCGGGCCCGGCGCGACGGCGGTCAGGTCCGCCTGGATGAGGATCCGGTCGACCGGCTCGGGCAGGTACTTCTCCAGGCCGGGCTCGGGGTCGTCGCCGGCGAGCAGGTCGCGGGCGAACGGCGCGAGCTCGCCGAACCCGGTGACGCCGAGCGCCGCGGCCTCCCGCAGCGTCCAGCCGACGAGGCGGTCGCGGAACGGGCCGCCGCGGCGCGGCCGCAGCCACGCCAGCCGGGCCTGCAGCGCGTCGGCGTCGACGGGCGTGCCGCGCTCGGCGCCGGCGAGGATCTCCAGCGCGGTGCGGCGGGTCGCGGGGGCGCTGCTGCGCACCATCGCCTCGCTGAGCGCGTTGATCAGCCGGTCCCGGTCGTCGCGCTCCCCGGCGAGCCCGGCGGCCCGGTCCGACTTCAGCCAGCCGCGCGCCAGCTCCGTCCAGCGGCCCGCGGTGTCGCGCATCAGCCACAGGTCGTAGGCGGGGGTCGGCAGCCACTCGCCGTCGAGGTCGCCGCTGCGGGTCAGCAGGCCCGCCGCGTACGCGACCTCGACCAGCAGCGCCGCCTTCCACTCCGGGACGTCCAGCAGCGTCGCGGCGTTGCGCAGGTCGCGGACGGCGAGGCCGCCGCTGCGCAGCACCGGCGGCGGCTCCAGCCCCCACCGCTCCAGCAGCTCCTCGATCAGCCGGACCGCGTTGAACGCCTCGCCGGCGGCGGCGCGGACCACCATGTCCTCGCCGCGGGGGGTGCCGGACGGCTCCTGCCCGAGCGGCGGCGGCTCCGCCGGAAGGTCCTGGAACAGGCGGCCGCCGCGCAGGTGGAGCGCGACCTCGCGGGGCAGCGTGACCGTCCGGTCGTCCTCGGCGGCGAGGAGCCCGCGCGCGAGGAGCCGCTCGATCGGGGTCGCGGCGGTGTCGACCCGCACGGGACGGCGCGCGTCGGCGACCCGTCCCACCGGCGGCCCCCAGGCGAGCGCGTCCAGCGCGGACCGCGCCTCCGGGCCGGCGGCCTCGACCAGCGGCGCGGGGTCGGCGAGCAGTTCGGCGAGCCGGCGCAGCAGCCGCGCCGCGTCGGCGAACCCGCGCGGCGCCTCGCCCTGCAGGTCGGTGACCAGCGCGGTGAGCCGCTCGACGGGATACCCGGCGAACACCTCCTGGACCGGCGGGCCGAGGCCCGCCGGATGCGGCAGGCCCTGCCGGACGCCCGGCGCGGCGTTCAGCGCGCCGTCGCCGCCGTTCCAGACGAGCCCGAACCGCAGCAGCCGGTCGACGGCGTCCCCCACCCGGTCCGTGGCGGCGTCGAACGCGGCGGCCAGCGCGTCCGGGCGGACGGGCGGCGGAAGCACGAGCACCGCCTCCAGCACCGCCAGCGTGAACCGGTCGAGGCGGTCGAGGGCGCGGGAGACCGCGGCCGGCGTCGCGGCGCGCGCGGCGAGCGCGGTCAGGTCGGCGGGGACGGGCGCGAGCAGCTCCGGACGCGCGGACAGCAGCGCGCGGAGCTCGTCATCGGCTCGCGCGCGCAACCAGTCCGCATACGATTCCATGCCGTTCGCCACCTTAGTGTCGCGGGCGTCCCGGCTCGCCGCGCCCCGGAGGCGGGGCGTTTCCGCACGTCGGACGCTGCGAGTGCGGGACCCTCCCAGCGTATGGGCGGAGCGGCGCGGCCGGTGCGGTGCCGCGGCACGTGGAGGAACGCGTGCCGGACACGCCGTCCGGCACGATACGGGACCCGGCGGTGACGGCGGGTCAGGACGCCGGCGTGCGCTCCAGGTTCACGAGGCCGAGCCCGAGCCGGGCCCAGCTCTCCACGAACCGCTTCTCGTCGATCCGCGTCGGCGGCTCGTACATCGACTCGTTCGCCAGCCAGTAGTTGACGACGGCGCCGCCCAGGATCGAGGCGACCGCCGCCCAGTCCTCGTCGGCGCCCGCGTACTCCGGCTGCTGCGACAGCCACGTCGCGATCCCGTCGTACAGCGGGTTGACGATGCCCTCGCGCATCTCGGCGACCAGGTTCGGGAACTGGTCGAGGTCGCGGAACAGCACCCGGATCAGGTCCTGCTCCTCGCGCATCTTCGCCAGGCCCGCCTGGCAGGTCATCCGCAGCCGCACCTCGAGCGGGCGGTCGGCGAACACCTCCGCCTGGTCCAGCACGGTGCTGATCTGCTGCCGGGTCCGCTCGATGTGCTCCCGGATCGCGGAGGCGAGCACCTCCTCCTTCGACCGGAAGTGCCGGTACAGGCCCCCCGCGCCGGGCGACAGCCCGGCCGCCGCCTCGATCTCGGCCACCGAGGTCGCCGCGTAGCCCCGATCGGCGAACAGGCGCAGCGACTCGGCCACGATCCGCTCGCGCGTAGATGTCGTCATGGTGATGAATTCCTCCGGAAGAACAGTAAGGCATCTTCGACCTGCGGGCCGCTGCCGCGGCCCGGCGCGCCCGAATTCGTGACGCGTCTCGCCCCGCCCCGGGGGCGACTAGAGTTCGATGCCCCGCGCCCCTGTGCCGGAAGGGGCGTCGCCGGAAGGGTCGACGATGTTCATGTCTCCGCGGAAGGCGGCCGACGGGGCCTTCCTCCCCGAGGACTTCGTGGTGCCCACGCTGGTCGCCGGACCCCGGTTCCAGATCCGCCCGATCACCGTGCACGACGTCGTCAAGGACTACGGCGCGGTGATCGGCAGCCTGGACCGGCTCGCCGGCCGGTTCGGCCCGGAGTGGGGCTGGCCGGACCGCGAGTTCACCTTCGAGCAGGCGCTGATCGACGTCGCGTGGCTGCAGAAGGAGGGGCAGCTGCGCCGCTCCTTCAGCTACGTGGTGAACACGCCGGACGGGGAGCGCCAGCTCGGCCGCATCCACGTCGCCCCGTCCGGCGAGCCCGGCGCCGACGCCGTCGTGGTGTTCTGGGTCCGGGCCGACGAGGAGGACACCGCGCTGGAGAAGGACCTGGAGGACTTCGTCCGCGAATGGGTCACCACGGCGTGGCCCTTCGACGTCGTCCGCTTCCCCGGCCGGTAGCCCTCCGCGCCGGCCTCCTTACGCCGGATGCCGATCACCGGACGCCGTTCGCCGGATGCCCGGGCGGCGGGGGCGGGGTCAGGCGGCGCGGCGGACGACGCTCACGATGATCCGTCCGACGACGAGGTAGACGAGCGCGGCGAGCCCGTAGTTGACCGCGACGTCGACCTTGGCGTTGTCGGGCTGGAACACGTCCTTGAACTGCCAGGCCAGCTCGTCCGCGCGCGCGCCGAACCAGTGCACGATGTCGTTGCCGGTGTTCGCCTCGAACACCACGAACAGGATGTGCACCGCGAGGATCAGCACGACGATCGTCGTCACGACCGAGATCACCGCGGCGATCAGGTCGACGGTGCGCTTGCGGGCGGCCGCCGCGGAGGCGGCGAGCGGCCGCCGGGACCGGTGGTCGCCGGGGTCGATGCGGGTGCCGGTCATCGCGTGCCGTGCGGTCGTGCCCGTCCCGGCGGGTTCGGTCCGGGCGGGGTCCGGACGCACCGGTTCCTGCGCGGCGCTCGTGCGGTCCGTGTCGTCTGCCATTGGGCCCTCCTTCGCCGGGCCGGCCTGCGGCTGCTCGTCCTTGGGGTTCGGGTGGCTCGTTCGAGCCCTACGTTTTTCCTGGTCACGCGGTTTTCGCCAGGGGGCGCGGGTATCACGACGGCACGGGCGGCCGCCCGGGACCCGGCAGACCAGACCGGGCCGGGCACGCAAGGTCCCCGCGCCAAGAGTTCCCGCGCTCTCCTACTCGGATCCCGTCGCATCGCCACTACCGGGAGAGCGCGGGTACTTGCGTCCGGGCCCCCGCGGCCCGGTCCGTCCCGCGCGCGCACCGGCGTTGGCATTCGCTCCATACCGGACCTTTACCCTGTGTGGCGTGCTGGACCTTGATTCCCCGAAGATTCCCCGTCCGGATGGTGCCGGATTCTCCGTCGGCTTCGACCTCGACCTCACGCTCGCGGACACGCGCGCCGCCATCGGCGCGGTGTACGCGGCGATCGCGGCGGAGACCGGCGTCCCCATCGACATCGACACCGTCGTCCGGCGGCTCGGCCCGCCGCTGGAGGTCGAGCTCGCGTACTGGTTCCCGCCGGAGCGGATCCCCGCGATGGCGGAGCTGTACCGGGCGCTCTACCCGGACGTCGCGCTCCCGGCGACCGCGGCCATGCCGGGCGCCGCCGCGGCGCTTGCGGCGGTCCGGGCGGTGGGCGGCCGGGTGGTCGTGGTGTCGGGGAAGAACCAGCGCGACACCGAGCGCACCGTCCGCTTCCTGGGGCTGGACGTGGACGCCGTCGTCGGCGGGCTTTTCGGCGCCGACAAAGGGGCCGCCCTGCGCGAGCACGGCGCGCGCGCCTACATCGGGGACCACACCGGTGACGTGGACGCCGCGCGCGCCGCGTCCGCCGTGGCCGTCGGGGTCGCGACCGGCGCGTTCGACTCCGCCGCCCTGACCGCCTACGGCGCGGACGTCGTCCTGCCCGACCTGAACGCCTTCCCCGGGTGGCTGGAGGGGTTCGCGGCCGCCTGAAAGGGGCGGATATCGGGGTGCCGCGGAGGCGGCGTCCGGGATAGCTTCATCCCGTTGCCCCAGGGGGCTTCGCGGGGGTCCCGGCGTGTTCACCGGTACCCGGTGAGGCACTAATCTTGGGGTCGATTCAGGACGATTACCGAACGAGGTATCCCGTGCCGACTGGCAAGGTCAAGTGGTACGACTCCGACAAGGGGTTCGGCTTCCTCACCCGCGACGACGGCGGTGAGGTCTTCGTGCACTCCTCGGCGCTGCCGGGCGGCGTGACGACGCTGAAGCCAGGCCAGCGCATCGAGTTCGGCGTGGTCGAGGGCCGGCGCGGCCAGCAGGCGCTGCAGGTGCGCGTGCTGGAGAGCCTGCCGTCGGTCGAGCGGACCATCGCCAAGCAGCGGCGCAAGAAGCCGGACGAGATGGTCGTCATCACCGAGGACCTGATCAAGCTGCTGGACGGGATCTCCAACACCTACCGGCGCGGCAAGCATCCGGCCCCGGCCGAGGCGAAGAAGATCGCGACCGTGCTGCGCGCGGTGGCCGACGACATCAACCCCTAGCCGGGCGCGGGCCCGCTGCGGGCCGGCGCAGGTCGACCGGCGCGGGCAGCCGGCGCGGTGGTCGGCCGGGCGGGTCAGCCGGGGGCGCGCATCCGGGTGTGGGCGTCCTTGATCGGGGCGCCCGGCTCCGGGCGGACGCGGCGGTGCGCGCCCGCGCGGCGGGTCAGCAGCAGGCCGAGCGACAGCGCGAGCGCCGCCGCGACGATCGCCAGCGCGACCCGGCCGTCCGCGACGATCGACATGCCGAGCCCGAGCAGCCCGCCGACCACCCAGGCGAGCTGGTGCAGCGTCTCGGTCACCGCGAACGTCGACGAGCGGACCTCCTCGCCGATCTCCCGCTGCACGACCGCGTCCATCGACAGCTTGCCGAGCACCTGGCCGAGACCGGCCGCGAGCGCCACCGCGAGCGCGGCCCACAGGCCGAAGAACAGCGCGCTGACGGCGGTCACCGCGGTGACGGCGCCGAGCGTCGCGGTGACGATCAGCCGCGGCGCCCGCGCCTTCATCCAGGCGCCGAGGGCGGTGCCGATCAGGCCGCCGGCGCCCGCGAACGCCGCGAGCAGGCCGAGCGCGAGGTTGTGCGACACCGGGTCGAACCGCTCCTCGCGGAGCAGGAACGCCAGGTAGAGCACGAGGAAGCCGGACAGGGCGCGCAGCACCGCGTTCGCCTGCATCGCCTCCGCGACGACCGGGCCGACGCGCGGCAGCGTCCGCCAGTGCCGGGCGGGCTTCGCGGGCCCGGCGTCCGCCGCCTCGGCGGGCGGCGGCGCCTCGCCGGCGTCGGGGAGGTCCACGCGCCGGGGCAGCCGCATCGCGAACACGATGCCGAGCAGGAACACCGCCGTGCCGATGCGCAGCACCCAGCCGGGGCCGATCAGCACGGCGAGGCCCGCGCCCGCCGGGGCGGCGACCGACGAGGCGACCAGCCCGGCGAACGACGCCCGGGCGTTCGCCGTGACCAGCGTGATCTCGTCCGGCAGCAGCTGCGGGGTCACCGCGGCGCGCAGCACGCCGAACGCCTTCGAGGTGACCAGCACGCCGAACGCGGCGGGCAGGAACGTGATCGGGTCGTTGTGCGCGACGGCGCCCGCCATGCCCCAGCACAGCAGCCCGCGGACCGCGAACGTGGCCGCCACCGCGTACCGGCGGACGTGCCGCATCCGGTCGAGCGCGGGGCCGATCAGCGGCGCGACCAGCGCGAACGGTGCCATCGTGACGAGCAGGTAGAGGGCGACCTGGCCGCGCGCCTGGTTGACGTCCAGGCCGAAGAACAGCGTCCCGGCGAGCGCGACCGTGACCATCGCGTCGCCCGCCGAGTTCAGCGCGGACGCCTCGATGAGGTCGCCGAGGCCGCTGCGCCCCGCGCCGCGCGCGTGCGTGACGCGCCGGGTGAGCCGGCCGGCGCCGCACGCCGCCGAGCGCATGCCGCGCAGCGTCCTGCCCATGCCGCCCACACCGGCGCGCACGGAGCGTCGCAGTCCCATCGCGCCCTGATCTCTCCTCGCGGGGTCGTGCCGTTCCCGGCCGTCCGCGGCCCGCCTGGCCGCGCGTCCGGCCGCCTGATTGAGAGTACGTTCCCTTTCGGCGGGCCGGATCACCTCGCGCCGTCCACGGCCCGCGTGTCCGGTCATGCCCCGGGATGCGCGAGAATCGAGATGTGAGCCCAACGCGTCAGTCCAGCCCCGCGCGTACCGCCGCCGCGCGCACCACCTCCGGGCCCGCCCGCCGGACCCGCCCGCCCGCCGTCGATCCCGCCTGCGCCGAGGCGGTGGACCTCGCGCGGACGGCGGCCGAGGAGACCGCCCGGCCCGCGCCCGTCGGGGAGCATCTCGGCCTGCGCGCCGAGGGCGACCGGGTGGTCACGCACTATTTCGCCGCGCTGGACCCGGCCTACACCGGCTGGCGGTGGGCCGTCACGGTCACCCGCGCCGCCCGCGCCAAGATCGTCACGGTGAGCGAGTGCGTGCTGCTGCCCGGCGACGACGCGCTGCTCGCGCCGCAGTGGGTGCCGTGGCTGGAGCGGCTGCGCCCCGGCGACCTCGGCCCCGGCGACCTGCTGCCGACCGCGCCCGACGACGTCCGGCTCGCCCCCGGCTACGCGCAGGTCGACGAGTCCGTCGAGCGCGAGGCGCAGTGGGAGCTCGGCCTCGGCCGCGTCCGGGTGCTGTCCCGGGAGGGCCGCGACGAGGCCGCCGCCCGCTGGTACGACGGCGTCGCGGGGCCCCGCGCGCCGATCGCCGCGTCCGCGCCGGCGCAGTGCTCCACCTGCGGGTTCTACGTCTCGCTCGCCGGCGACCTGCGGCAGATGTTCGGCGTGTGCGCCAACGAGTACGCCCCGGACGACGGCAGGGTGGTGTCCGCCGACCACGGCTGCGGCGCGCACTCGGAGGCGGTGAACCTGCCGGCGGCGTCCGAGCACAACCCGCCGGTGATCGACGAGCTGGGCTACGACGTCGTCCCGTCCGCCGGCGAGGACGCCGAGTCGCTGGACGACGAGGCGCTCGGGCACAGCTGATCGCGACGGGACCGGATCGGGGGCGCGGGCCGTCCCCGCGACGAGCCGCGGCCCGCGCGGCGAGGTGGTGACAGCGGTGGCGCCGGATCCGTTCGGCACGCGCGTGCTGCGCGAGCGCGTGCTGCGCGCCTGGGACGAGTCCCCGGCGCGGTTCCGCGAGGACGCCAACACCGAGGAGGACCACGCCCTCGGCGGCTACCGGGACCGCGTCGTCATCGAGCTGGCGCAGAACGCGGCGGACGCCGCGCTGCGCGCCGCCGTCCCGGGCCGGTTGCGGCTGGCGCTGGACTCCGCCGGCGCGGTGCTGGCGGCGGCGAACACGGGCGCGCCGCTGGACGCCGCCGGTGTCGAGGCGCTCTCGACGCTGCGGGCGTCCGCGAAGCGCGACGACGCGGGCGCGGTGGGGCGTTTCGGCGTCGGGTTCGCGGCGGTCGTCGCCGTGACGTCCGAGCCGTCCATCGCGTCCCGGACGGGCGGCGTGACGTGGTCGGAGGAGCGGGCGCGCGCGCTGGCGGGCGGCCTCGCCGGGGTCGCGGACGAGCTGGCGCGGCGGGAGGGCCGGGTCCCGCTGCTGCGGCTGCCGTTCGAGGCGGAGGCGCCGCCGGAGATCCCGGACGGCTTCGACACGGTCGTCCGGCTGCCGCTGCGGGCGGGCGCGGTCGAGTCCGTGCGGCGGCAGCTGGAGCAGGTGGACGCGGCGCTGATGCTGGCGCTGCCCGCGCTGGAGACCGTCGAGATCGACATCGATGGCGACGTGCGGGTGCTCTCCGCTGAGCGGCGCCAAGCCGGGCTGGTCGTCGTCGACGGGCAGTCGTGGCGGACCGTCGAGGCGCATGGCGCGACGCCTGGGGAACTGCTTGAGGACCGGCCCGTGGAGGAGCGGGCCCGCGCGTCCTGGCAGGTGCGGTGGGCGCTGCCTGAGGACGGCCTACCGGACGGCACGCCCGCCGTCGTACACGCGCCCACGCCCAGCGACGAGCGGCTCGACCTGCCGGCGCTGCTCATAGCGTCGTTCCCGCTCGCCCCTGACAGGCGGCATGTCGCCCCTGGGCCCTTGACCGACTTCCTTGTGGAACGGGCCGCCGAGGCGTACGTGGAGCTGATGAAGGCGCGTCCGGCCGAGCCGCGGTTGCTCGACCTCGTCCCCGGTCCCGTCGGCGCGGGAGAACTGGACGCGCGGCTGCGGCGGGCCATCCGCGAACTCCTGCCCGAGGCGGCTCTGCTGCCCGTCCCGGACGACCCGGAAGGCCGCCGTATGCGCGGCCTGGACGCGGTGGCACTGGACGCCCCCGCGCCCTTCCTCGACCTCCTGGCGGGCCGCGCCGGTGACGAGGCCGTCGTCGGCGGGCTCCTTCCGCCCGGCTGGCCCGCGCGGAGCCCGTCCCTGGCCGCGCTGGGCGTCCGCCGCGTCGAGCTGGCCGACGTCGTGGACGAGCTGGCCGCTGTGGACCGCGGACCGGACTGGTGGCACCGGGTCTACGAGGCGCTCGCCGAGGCCTCCAGAGACGCTCTGGGGGCGCTCCCGGTCCCCTTGGCGGGCGAGACGGGACGGCTGGTGCGCGGGCCGCGCGGCCTGCTGGTCGCGGACGGCGTCGACCCGGCCGGCCTCGACGCCCTCGGGCTGCGGTTCGTGCATCCCGGCGCCGTCCATCCGCTGCTGCTGCGGCTGGGCGCGGTGGAGGCGGGCCCGCGGGCCGTGCTCGCCGACCCGGCGGTGCGGGCCGCGGTGGAGGACTCCTTCGACGCCGACGATCCCGGCGCCGTCGCCGAGGCCGTGCTGGGCCTGGTCGCGGCGGCCCGGATCGACCCGGGCGACGAGCCGTGGCTGGCGGAGCTGGCGCTCCCCGGCGACGACGGCGATCTCTATCCCGCCGGCGAGCTGCTCCTGCCGGACAGCCCGCTGCGGACCGTGATGGCCGACGACGCGCCGTTCGGTGTCGTCGCGCCGGAGACGCTGGAGCGCTGGGGCGCCGAGACCCTCACCGCCGCGGGCGTGCTGGACGGCTTCGCCCTCGCGCGCGCCGAGGACGTCAACCTGTCCGGCCTCCTCGATGAAGCGGAAACGCTCGAACTCGACGACGAGGACCGCTGGGCCGACGACGTCCTCGAACGGATCGGCCCGCAAGAACTGCCGCCGCACGTGCCGGAGTTCCAGGCCGTCCGCGATCTGGAGCTGGTCGACGACTGGGCCGCTGCATTGTGGCTGCTGGCCGCGCCGCCATGGCGCGCCGCGATCGTGGAGCCCGCCCATGTCGCCCTCTACACGGGACACCGCGCCGTGGTCCCGTCCTACACGGCGTGGTGGCTGAGCCGCCGTCCGATCCTGGACGGCCGCAGACCGGGCGAGTTCCGGCTAGAGGGCGACGACGCGCTCGCAGGGCTCTACGACCTCGCGCCTACGGGATTCGACGAGCAACTGCTCCTGGCCTTGGGCGTCCGTACATCGCTGGCGGATCTGCTCGACGAGCCTGGTGGCGCCCAAGAGCTGCTCGACCGGATGGGCGATCCGGGACGCACCGTCAGCCGCGTCCAGCTCGGCGGCCTATGGACGGCCATCGCCGACGCCGACGTCACGGTGGAACCGCCCGAGAGCGTGCGCGCCGTGGTGGACGGCGTCGTCGAGGTGGTCGACGCCACCGACGCCCTCGTCCTGGACGGTCCCGACGTGCTGCCGCTGCTGGCCGGGCAGCCCCTCGTCATCGCCGCGCAGGGACGCGACGCACGGCTCGCCGAACTCCTCGACCTGCCCCTGGCCGGCGACGAGGTGGCCGGCGCGGTGGAGACGGCGGGGGAGAAGCGTCCCGTACCGGACGCCGTGCGGGCCGTCCTGCCGGACGCGCCGGAGACCTACCTCGCGCACGAGCGGCTCATCGTGGACGGCCAGGACGTCCCGTGGTGGACGAGGGACGGCGAAGTCCACGCGAGCGGGACCGGCGGCCTCGCGCGCGCGCTCGCTTGGTCCTGCGGGGACTGGGCGGCCCGGCTCCTCGCCGAAGCCGTCCTCCGCGACCCGGACGCGCTGCCCGTGCTGCTGGCCGAGGACGACCTGGAGCCCTAGACGTCCGCCTCGGACGTCTCCGACGTCTCTCGCGGCTTCGCGGCGGCGTCCTGGCGCGTGGCCCCGGGCCCGGGCCCGGCGGCACCGCCCTCGGCGGGCTGCGCCGCGTCCTCGACGGCGGCCTCCCGGCGCGCGGCGCGGGACGCCTCCAGCCGCTCGCGGCCCGCCTGGAGCCGCGGGATGTACCAGACGCCGAACAGGCCGGTCACCACGCCGGTGACGCACACCCACAGCCACCAGCGGTCCCCGGACGGCGTCCCGGCGACCAGCAGGACGACGAGCGCGATCGCCCACGCCGCGGTGCCCGCGAGGGCCACGCGGACGTCGTTGGTCCGCATGGGCGGCGGGTCCGGGCGGCGCGGAGGGGTCATGTGATCAGGTTACGCGGCGGGCGGGGGAGAGGGACGTCACACCCTGGGCCCGGAGAAACCCGAGGTGAAGAGGGTGATCAGCCGCTCGTAGCTGGCCTCCAGGTCCTCCGGGAGGCCGAAGCCGCCCGCCGCCTCCAGGATGGCGAAGCCGTGCACGGCGGAGCGCAGGCAGCGGGTCGCGTGGACGAGGTCCGGGCCGTCCAGGCCGTAGCCGCGGAGGGCGGCGAAGATGACGCCGAGGAGCCGTTCGGCCGCCGCCTCGCTGAAACGCACGTCGTCGGCGGACTGCTCCATGGACGCGTAGCGGCTAGGGTGCTCCACGACGTAGCCGCGGTAGGCGCGCATCACCGCCGCCACGGCGTCGTCCCGGGAGCGTCCCATGGCGGCGGTCCCGAGGCGGTCGGCCAGCTCGTCGAGGATTCTCGCGGTCACCAGTTGTCGCAACTCGGCCAGGTTGCGGACATGCTTGTAGAGGGAGGGGGTCGCGACCCCGGCCCTTCCGGCGACCGCGGCGAGCGTGAGGGCGCCGGGTCCGCCGGCGTCCACGACGGCGATGGCGGCGTCCACCACCGCGTCCGGCGTGAGGCCCGCGCGCGGCATCCCGATCCTTTCTTCGACTACTTAATAGCCAAAAAGCTAATAGGGTTAGCTGAACGTGTCAAGGAGCGGGCGTGGCAGCATGGGTCACCAGCACGGGAGAACGATGACGATGACAACGCCACCGACCGGCGGCCGGACCGCCTCGCCCCCGGGGCTGGCCGAGGAGCTGCGCATCTCGATCGCGCGGCTGTCGCGCCGGCTCCGGCACCTGCGGCCGCCGGCGCCTGACGGCGGGCCGAACCCGCTGTCGCTCACCCAGTTCGCGGCGCTCGCCGCCATCGAGCGGCACGGCTCCATGACGCCCCGCGAGCTGGCCGACCACGAGAAGGTGCAGCCGCCGTCGATGACGCGCGTCATCGCCTACCTGGAGGCCCGCGGGCTGGTGGTGCGCAACCCGCACCCGACCGACGGGCGGCAGGTGGTGCTGAACGCCACCGAGGACGGCTCGTCGCTGCTGCGCGCCGAGCGGCGCCGCAAGGAGGCGTGGCTGTCCACCCGGCTCGGCGAGCTGACCGAGGCCGAGCGCGAGATCCTGCGCCGGGCCGCCCCGATCATCGACAAGCTCAGCCGCTCCTGACCCCGCCCGGACGCCCCTGACCTCGCCCGGACGCCCCTGACCCTGCCCGGCCGTGCGGCCCGTTCCGTGCGGCCGGTTCCTGCGGCCGGTTCCTGCGGCCGGTTCCGTGCGGCCGGTTCCGGTGCCGTGGCGCCGCGCGGTTGCCGGAATAGCGGTCGCGCGATTATCGTTAGCCTTGATAATGACTTCTGCTAACGATGGACACGATGAACCGGACGGTGCCCCGGCGCGCGGGGCGCGCTCCGGGCGGGCCGGGCGCTCCGGCGCCGCGCTCCCCGTAGCGTCCCGCGCGCGCCGTCGCCGCCCCGCCCCCCGCACCCCCTCCCGCCCCCTCCACGCCGCCCCGCACGCGACCGCCCATCCGGCGGGCCGGTCGGACGCCGCCGGGCCGCCGCCGCACGCCGAGCGTGCCGGGCTCCCGGATGGAGCGGTCCAAACGGCCGCCGAACCGGCCGCCGACCAGGCCCCCGACCAGGCCGCCGACACCGCCGAGGCCGCGGAAACCGCCGAAGGCGTCGTCGTCGCCGAGGAGACCGACGCCGTCGTCGAACCGCCAGAAGGCGCCGACGACGACGCCCCCGAGGACGCCCGGGCCGGCGGCATGTTCCGGTCCCTGCGGACCCGGAACTACCGCCTGTACGCCATGGGCCAGGTCGTCTCCAACACCGGCACCTGGATGCAGCGCGTCGCGCAGGACTGGCTCGTCCTCGACCTCGCCCACAACAACGGCACCGCGCTCGGCATCACCACCGGCCTGCAGTTCCTGCCGCTCCTGCTGTTCGGCCTGTGGGGCGGAGTGATCGCCGACCGCTACCCCAAGCGCCGCGTCCTGATGCTGACGCAGGTGTCGATGGGCGCGCTCGCGCTGGTCCTCGGCGTCCTCACCGTCACCGGCCAGGCCCAGGTCTGGCACGTGTACCTGCTGGCGTTCGGCCTCGGCCTCGCCACCGTCGTCGACAACCCGACCCGCCAGTCGTTCGTGATCGAGATGGTCGGCAAGCGCGACCTGCCGAACGCGATCGCGCTGAACAGCGCCACCTTCAACGGCGCCCGGCTGCTCGGCCCCGCCGTCGCCGGCGTGCTGATCGCCGTGATCGGCACCGGCCCGGTGTTCCTGGTGAACGCCGCGTCGTTCGGCGCCGTCCTGCTCGGCCTGTACGCGATGCGCGAGAGCGAGCTGCACGACTCCGGCACCGTCAAGCGCGCCAAGGGCCAGCTCCGCGAGGGGCTGCGGTACGTCCGGGGCCGCCGCGACCTGGTCCTCGTCCTGGTGATGGTCGGGTTCGTCGCGACGTTCGGCATGAACTTCCAGATGACGACCGCGCTGGTCGCCAAGGAGGTCTTCCACAGCGGCGCGTCCTCGTTCGGGCTCGCGTCCAGCATGCTGGCGCTCGGCGCGCTGACCGGCGCGCTGCTCGCCGCCCGCCGCTCGACCAGGCCCCGGCTGCGGCTGATGCTCCTCGCCGCGGTCGTGTTCGGCGTGATGGAGACCGCCGCGGGGCTCGCCCCCACGTACTGGTCGTTCCTGGTACTGCTCGTCCCCGCCGGGATCGCGCTGATGACCTTCACCACGTCGGCGAACGCGACGATGCAGCTCGGCGTCCAGCCCGAGATGCGCGGCCGCGTGATGGGCCTCTACATGTTCGTCTTCATGGGCACCAACCCGCTCGGCGCCCCCACCGTCGGCTGGATGGCCGAGCACTTCGGGCCCCGGCTCAGCATCGTGCTCGGCGGCCTGATCTCGATGGCCACCGCGATCGTCGTCGCGGCGCTGGCGGCGCCGCGCGGCTCGATCCGGCCCGCACTGGCCCGGCTGGCGCGCGTCCCAGCCGCGGGCCGCTGACGTTCCGGACGCGGGGCGCTGACGTTCCGGCCGCGGGCCGCTGACGTCCCGGGCCTCCGCCCCGCCGCCCCGACGGCGCCGGGGCGGCGGGCCCCAACCGGCGCCGATGGCGCAGCGCAACCGCGTGACAACAGGTGCCGTCTGCTGAAAAGCTGAAGTGGTGGCTCACCGGACGTTCCCATGAGGCTCTTCGTGGCGCTCGTACCGCCACCGGACATCCTGGACGAGCTCGAGGAGGCCGTCCTTCCGCACAAGGACGACGTCCCCGAGCTGAAATGGGTCCGGCGGGAGCTGCTCCACGTCACGCTGGCCTTCCTCGGCGAATGCGACGACCGCACCGTCGACCGGCTCCTGCCCCGGCTGGAACGCGCCGCCCGGCGGCACGAGCGGATGACGCTGTCGCTCGCCGGCGGCGGGGCATTCCCGAGCAACGGCGCGCACGCCCGCGTCCTGTGGACGGGCCTGTACGGCGACCGGCGCGGCCTGGCCCGGCTCGCGGCGTCCGTCGCCGCCGCCGGGCGCCGCGCCGGGACCCCGCCCGACAAGCACCGCTCGTTCCGGCCGCACATGACCCTCGCCCGGTCCCGGCAGCCGACGGACGTGCGGCCGCTGATGGAGGCGCTGTCGGCGTTCGCGACCGGCTCGTGGACCGCCGACGCCGTCCAGCTGATGTGCAGCCACCTGCCCGGCAAGCAGTACGACCAGCTGACCTACGAGCCGCTGAAGACCTGGTCGCTGCGCTACAGCTCCGGCGGGGGAGGCGCGGGCCGGTCGGCGTCCGGCGGGCCCCAGGGTACGCCGTAGCGCTCGCAGGCGCGGCGCAGCTCGTCCAGGTCCGGCGGGAACGTCACCTGCCGCAGGACGCGCCCTGACGGCCCCCAGACGACCAGCCGCGGCAGCCGCTCGGTCGACTCGTCGATGCCGACGCCGCCGATGCGGTCGCGGGCGAGGTCCCACTCGACCCGGCCCCGCCGCGTCACCACGGCCAGCCCGGCGGACGTCACGCGCAGCTGCGAGCGGTTCCGGTCGTACAGCCAGTAGCCCGCGAGGCCGATCAGCAGCCCGGCCGGTACCGACCAGCTCGCCGTCGTGCCGAACCCGCCGAGGTCCGGGCCGAGCCACACCGCGCCGATCAGCGCGACCGCCTCGCACAGCAGCACGCTCATCCCGTACGTGCCGACGCGGGAGCGGCGCGTGGCGTCCAGCAGCGCCCCCGGCGCGGTCACGGGACTCGGCGGCTCCGGCGCCGTGAACGCGAAGTCCGGCTCGCCGGGAAGCCCGTCCGACGCCCGCGACGCGTCCCGCGCGTCCCGTGCGCCCTCTGGCCCCTCGGACCTCTCGGACGCCGCGCCCGGCGCGGACAGCGGTGCCGTCGCCCGGGTCTCCGGCTCCGGCGCCGTCAGCGTCGACATCGCCGAATGGAACGCCGCGCTGAGGTAGGCGTCGTACTCCGCGTCGTTCACCGGAAGGCCCGCCTTCCGCGCCGACTCGCGCAGGTCCGTGCGGGAGATCCGCAGCGCCGACAGCGGCGCCGCGAAGAACTCGTCGCCGTCGCTGTCGTACAGCCGCACCCACGCGTGCCCCGCGATCGTCAGCAGCTCGATGCCGCCGATCCGGTCCTCCGGCATCTTCAGCACCACGTCACCGGCCGCGTCCGCCCAGCCGAGGCCGCCGTCCGCGACGACCAGCCGGCCGCCCGGGACCTGCGCGAAGATGTCCGGCAGCCCCTCCAGGCCGTACTCGGGACGGCGCGGCGCCCGCGCCCCCGGCGTGATCACGTGGTAGCCGTGGTCGTCGAGCGCGTGCGCGAGCTGGAAGCCGTCCAGGCCGTGCGCGGGCAGCCGCGCCACCAGCTCCAGCCGGTGCCCGAACGCCAGCGCCGCCAGCTCCGCCCGGCGCGGCTCCCCGCTCAGCGGATCCAGCCGCAGCCCCGGGCCGACGACCACCGCCGCGACCTTCCCGGACGGCAGGTCCTGCAACTGCCGGCGGCCCGGCCGGGCCCGCACCAGCAGCCGCTCAGCGGTGATCGTCCAGCGCACCCGGGCCGCCCGCAGCAGCCGCCGTCGCGCCGCCAGCACCCCGGTGATCGCGGCGAGCGCCCAGCAGCCCGCGGCCAGCCGCGCCTCGAACCCGCCCGCGCCCTGCACCGCGATCCGCACGATCATGACCGCGCCCAGCACGCCGGTGAGCGTGCCGAGCAGCGCGACCCGGCGCCGCCCCGGCAGCGGATCCGGCGTGTCGAGCCGGAACTCCCCGCGCTCCGGCGCCGCGCCCGCCGCCTCGCCCTTCGGACGCGGCGGCTCGTGCACCGCCGCGAGCAGCGCCGCCTCCTGGTCCAGCAGCCGCTTCTCCGCCGCGTGGTCGCGCGGCAGCGGCCCCGGCGCCGAGAACCCCGGACCCGGCACGTCCCCGTCCGGGCCCTGGTGCCGCAGCGCCTCGTCCAGCGCCGGATCGAGCAGGTCGCTCGCCTCGCCGTCCAGCACGTGCATCGGGATGCCGAGCCGGCGCGCCGTCACGAACAGCGCCAGCGGCTCCAGGCCCATCGCCGTCAGCCCGCCGACCGCCGTCCGCCCGAACCGGTGGAACACCGTCAGCATGCCGTCGCCCGTCGTGATGGCCAGCCCGTCGATGCGGTCCCGCTCGTACCGGACCATCGTCAGCTCGCCCTTGCCGACCCGCTCCAGCCCCGCCGCGGACAGCCGCCAGTACGGCCGCGGCCGACGCCGGCGCGCCTCCGGCGCCGCGCCGAGCACCCACGGGAACGCCGACACCGCCGCGATCAGCAGCGCCCACAGCCACACCGGCCGGATCGGCAGCAGCGCCAGCGCCACCGCCAGCAGCGCGAACGGCCCCGCCGCCACCGGCCGCCACCGGCCCCCGACCCCCGAGAGCCCGACGAGTTCGGTGTTGGTGCTCATTGCAGTGCCCTCGGCGGTCGGGCGCTGGGCGCCTGGGGGCCTCTCTGCGCGATCGAGTTCTCGCAAGCTCGAACTCGGCTTCGCACGCGATCGCGACGTTCGGGTCCGCGCGGGCCGGGGTTCGGGCCACTGACGATGGTCCTGGTCACCCGGGGGTTGCGGGGGGTTCGGGCGGAGGGGGTGTCACCCTGGGGCATGCGGCGCCCTCCTTCGGCGGGCAACTGGGCGAACGTGGGGGACGCTTCGGCTCGCTTCGCGTTCGGATTCTCGCAAGCGCGGCGGCGGGTTCGCAGACGTTCGGGGGTTCGCGGAGCAGACCGTGTCCGGACGGTCAGGTCCCGGACGGCCGCTCCCGCCGCACCGGTCGCGGAGGTCGCACCGGTCATCCGCGTCTCCGGAACAGGCCGTAGCCGACGAGGGCGGCGATCGCGAGGGCGACGAACAGGCCCGTCCGGACGCCGCCGGCGTCGCGGTGGCCCTGGTCGGCGTTGTCCTTACCGGTCTTCTCCGCGGCCTTCGCGGACGCCGGTGGCGAGGCGGACGGCTCGGCCGCGCCCGGCACGGGGACCTTGTAGACGGGCTGGTTCTCGCCTTCGGACCCGGCGAGGAAGTACCTGCCGTCGGGCGTGTAGGTGATCGACTCGCCCTGCGGCTGGAACGGCAGCGACACCGAGCCGAGCGACTTGCCGGGGCTTCCGTCCGGCTTCACGGCGTACATGCGGGCGCCGAAGTAGGTGCGGATGACGCAGGTGCGGCCGTCGGGGGAGAACGCCCCGTCCGTCGCGATCGCGGGCGCCTTGCCGATCTTGTGCATGACGTTGTAGCCGGACGTCCGCAGGCGCTTCGGCGCCTCGTAGACCGCGCCGCCGAACAGCTTGCTGGCGATGTACAGCCGGTTCGTGCGCGGATTGACCATGAGGGTCTCGGCGTTGCGCGGCCCGTCCGCGTACTTGATCCTGAACGCGGTGGCGCGGATGGTCTGGCTGCGCATCTGCGCGGGCTCGGGGATCCGGTAGACGGTGACGTACGGCCAGGCGCCGCCGAGGTTGTCGCCGATGTCGCCCATGTAGATCGCGGGACGGCCCCGCTCGTCCTTGCCGAGCGCCATCGCCTCCCAGTCCCGCGCGGACGCGCCGCCGAGCGTCAGCACGGCCCGCACCTTCCCGTCCGGGCCCAGCGCGTAGATCTTGGGGACGCCGCCGGAGTCGTTGTGGGTGTAGACGATGCCGGGGTGCGCCGTGCTCGCCGCGAGCCCGCTGGACTCGGTGATCCGCGGGTCCCGGATCGTGAAGGCGGTGGTGTCGCCGGCCGCGGTGCCGGCCGCCGCGGGCGGGGCCCAGCAGGCGGTCGCGGCGGCGCCGAGCGCCACCGCTGCGGCGCCCCCGGCCAGGGCGCGCGGGGCGGACGGACCCACTGACATCTCGCGATCAACCCCGTTCCCCCGCCCGGTCGATCATACGACGCGCCCCGCGGGCCGGGCCCGCACCGGCGGTCAACGCAGCAGCGCGCCGACGACCACGGCCAGGATCAGCGCGGTCAGCACGGTGGGGAGCAGCCATTGGGGCGCGCGGTTCACGCATTGAGCTTATGCGGCCCCGCGCACGGCGCGAACCGGACGGCGATGATCTGCATCTCATCTGGCATGTGCGGTTTGTTCGGGGTGGTCCGCTCGCCCTTCGCCGACGATCCGGGACGGGCGTCGGACGTGTTCGTGACGCTGGGGGCGCTCGCCGAGGAGCGCGGCACGGACGCGGCGGGCGTGGCGCTGCTCGGCGGCTGGCCGGGGCTCGGGCACGACGGCTGCCGGGTGGTGAAGGGCCGCGGCCGGTTCTCCGCCGTCTGGCGCGCCGAGCTGCTCGCCGAGCTGGACCGGGCGCCGGTCGCGCTGGGCCACACCCGCTGGGCGACGCAGGGGTCCCCGGCGGAGCCGGCGAACGCGAGCCCGATGCTGGTCGGCGCCCCCGGGGCCGCCGGGATCGTCGGGACGCACAACGGCGACGTCGACGCCGCGGCGCTGCGGGCGCGGTTCGCGCTGCCCGCCCCGTCCGGCGGGACGGACAGCGAGGCGATCTTCCAGCTGCTCGCCGGGCGGCGCGGCTCGTCCTGCGTCACCGGAGCGCTGGAGGCGCTGGTCGGACGGGCCGCGCTGGCCTGGGCCGACCGCGACCGCCCTGGCCAGGTGCATCTGGCGCGGGCCGCGCTGAGCCCGCTCGCCGTCGCCGTCGACTCCGAGCAGAACATCTACTGGGCGTCGAACCCGCGCTGGTTCCGGGTGGTGCAGCGGTACACGCGGGTCCGGTTCGTGACGATCGTCATGCTCCGCGAGGGCACGTACATGCGGGTCGGGACGGAGCGGGCGCCGGGGCGCCGCGACCGGCCGCAGGTGCTGGCGGCGGCGTCCTTTGTCCCGACGGCGCGTCCGGTGGACCACGACGACCGGGTCTGGACGGGCTTCACCGAGGCCGACCGCGCCCGCGACCAGTCCACCCTCCGCCACCGCCTCGCGACCCCCGGCCTCGTGACGGTGGCCTGAGCCGGGGCCGTCCGCGAAGACGGCCCCAGCCTGGGATTAAAGCCGCTCGACGACGTAGTCGATGCAGACGGTGAGGGCTTCGACGTCGGACGGGTCGATCGCCGGGAACATGCCGATGCGCAGCTGGTTGCGGCCGAGCTTGCGGTACGGCTCGGTGTCGACGATGCCGTTGGCGCGCAGCGCCTTGGCGACCGCCGCCGCGTCGACGTCGTCGTTGAAGTCGATCGTGCCGACGACCTGCGAGCGCTGCGCCGGGTCGGTCACGAACGGCGTCGTGTACGAGGTCTTCTCGGCCCAGGTGTACAGGCGCTGCGAGGAGTCGGCGGTGCGGGCCGTCGTCCAGGCCAGGCCGCCCTGCGCGTTCATCCACTCGATCTGCTCGGCGAGCAGGATCAGCGTGGCGACGGCCGGGGTGTTGTAGGTCTGGTCCTTGGACGAGTTGTCCCGGACGGTCTTCAGGTTGAAGAACTCCGGCACGTACCGGTCGGACGAGGCGATCTCGTCGATCCGCTCCAGCGCGGCGGGCGAGGCGAGCGCGACCCACAGGCCGCCGTCGGCGGCGAAGCACTTCTGCGGCGCGAAGTAGTAGACGTCGGTCTCGGCGACGTCGACGGGCAGGCCGCCGGCGCCGGACGTGGCGTCCACCAGGACGAGCCCGTCGCGCGCGGTGGTGCCGGCGGGACGCTTGATCGGCATCGCGACGCCGGTCGAGGTCTCGTTGTGGGTGAGCGCGTAGACGTCGACGTCCTCCTCGGCGGACGCCTCCGGGTGCTGGCCCGCGGGACTCTCGATGACCGTCGGGTCCCCCAGCCACGGCGCGCCCGTGGTGACCTTGGCGAACTTGCTGGAGAACTCACCGAACGCCAAGTGCTGCGAGCGCTGCCGGACGAGGCCGAACGCGGCGGCGTCCCAGAACGCGGTGGTGCCGCCGTTGCTGAGCAGCACCTCGTAGCCCTCGGGGAGGGAGAACAGCTGCGCCAGGCCCTCGCGGACCCGGCCGACCAGGGACTTGACCGGCTTCTGCCGGTGCGAGGTGCCCATGTACGTCGAGCCGGACTCGGCGAGCGCGGCGAGCTGCTCGGGGCGGACCTTGGACGGCCCGCATCCGAAGCGGCCGTCGGCGGGCTTGATGTCGGCGGGAATGGCTATGGCTGGATTCGCGCTTTCGGTCACTCGCAGAAGGCTACTTGGTGCGGTGTACGACCCAGGTAAGCAGGGCCACCAGCGTCACTCCGCAGACAGCGGCGACGACCCCCGGCGGGTAGATCCAGTCGCGGCCGTGGGCGTGGTCGTCGACGGCGGCGCGGACGGCGTCGTAGGTGAGGAACGCGAGCAGCGCGGCGCCGAGGGCGGCGGCGACGCGGCCGGAGACGGCGTTGGTGCGGCGGCGGCGTTCCTCGCGCTCCGCCGCGTACCGGCGCATCTCCTCGGCGGGGTCGGGCTCCGGCTCCGCGGGGCGGACGGCGCGGGCGGCGGGTCCGATGTCGCCTTCCAGCGGCTCGTCCGGGTCCTCGGTCATGACGCCCATGATGGCAAACACGTGCAGGTCGGGGCACCCCGACCGGGCCGCCGCGGTGGTGGAATTACCACGATCCGTAGTCGGATCTCGGAAAATTTCGATCCATTTCGCTGTACGCGACGTCCAATGTCTCGAAGGGGGCGCGCGGGAGGCGCGCGCCGGGACGAGGAGCCGCCGGGGGACGAGCGCGAGAGCGAGGGGTTTTCCATGCCGGGCGACGGCGACCGGATCCTGTCGGAGGATCGGCTGCGCGGAGTGCTCGACCTGTTCGAACGGCTGCGGGAGCGGCCGCCGTGGCGCTGGCGGGAGCGGCTGCGGCCGCTGCTCCTGCTGCTCGGCCCGGCGGGACCCGCCGCGCACGTCGCGGAGATGCTCAAGAACCGGTGCGAGCAGGAGCGCGCGCCCGTCTCGCACATCGCGGCCGACACCCCCGCCACCGACGTCGCGGGCGTGCTGCGCGAGGCGAAGCGGGAGCTGTCGCAGCCGAGCAGCCGGGCGCGCGGCGAGCCGGCGCTGCGGTTCCCGCTGCTGGAGATGGCGCTGTGGCTGCGGGACCTGCGGGAGATCCGGCTGGCCGGCGACCAGTCGCCGCCCCGGTACGCGTCCCCGTCGGAGCGGGAGAACTTCCAGCTCGTCCGGCGGCTCACGCACCCGCCCGTCGGCGACAACGAGAACGCGCGGCGCCGCGAGCTGAACCGGGTGATCCGGCGGCGCGGCCGGGACGTCCTGCGCGACCTGGAGGAGCCGCGCAGCCGCACCGCGACGTTCCTGTCGTTCCTGGAGCAGATCGCGCCGATCGGCGTCGCGGTCGTCGCGCTGATCAGCGCCGGGACCGCCGCCGCGCTGGACCTGGCGTCCGCGGTGCTGGCGGCCGTGGTCGGGCTGGCGTTCGTGACGGTGCAGATCGTCGCGCGGACGCGCGGCTGGTACGGGGTGCGGCGGTTCGGCTGGTTCGTCGGGCAGCCGTACCTGCAGCGCGACTCCACCGGCTTCCTCGGCTTCGCGCTCAACGTGTTCGACCCGCGGCCGGTCGAGCCGGACGACCACGCCGAGCAGCTCGACCTGCTGCTGGTCGCCGCGTTCCTGGAGGACCTGCGGCGCAACTACCGGCGCGACTACCGGCGGGCGGCGTGGGCGCGGGTCCGCTACCCGGTGCTGATCTTCGAGCATCTGGCGCCCGGGCATCCCGGCGTGCGGGTGATCGAGTACATCGAGCACGTGCGCGCCGACAGCGGCGACGGCGCGGCGCTGCCGGGCTTCGATCCGCTGGTCGTCACCGCGGGCGTCGACCCGGCCACGCCCGCTGAGGACGGCCCGTCCGCCGCGTCCGGGCCCCGGCTGGTGGACCGGCTCGCACAGGCGGTCCGCGTCGACCTGTGGTCGGGGGAGCCGCAGAGCGTGTTCGCGGCGCGCGCGCTGTGGGACCGGTACTGGCGCGAACAGCGGCGTGTGGGCGTCCTCGGGTCGCGGCGGGAGCTGCGCGTCGACATCACCCGCGACCCCGGCGGCGACATCCCGCCCGTCCGGCCGGTACGGCGGCGCCCGCGGCTGACGCATCCCGCGCTGCCGTGGATCGTGATGGTCGCGGTCGCCGCCGCGTCGATCACCGTCATCTCCGTCCAGGTGGACCGGTACTGCTCGCCGTTCGGCATCAAGCGGACGGCGTCCGGCGAGTGCATAGGGATCACCGACGGGTCGTTCAAGTTCGGCGAGGCCAGCGACGGCGAGAACAACGACAACCGGCTGTCGTCGGTGCTCGGGCGGCTGAAGAAGCAGAACGACGCGGTCGCGCGGTCCGGCAAGCCGCACGCGACGATCGTCTACCTCGGGCCGATCACCGCCGACCCCGCCATCCAGAACCGGCAGCTCGACCTGCTCGCGGGCGCGGAGGGCGAGCTGGTCGGCCTCGCCATGGCGCAGGAGGAGTTCAACGCGGCCAGCCAGAGCCTGCGGATGCGGGTGCTCGTCGCGAACGCGGGCGCCCGGTTCCAGCACGCCCGGCAGGTCGCCGAGCAGATCCGCGGGCTCGCGCTGAAGGACCGGTCCGTCGTCGCGGTCGTCGGGTTCGAGCAGAGCCGCGCCGAGACGCAGGACGCGATCAAGGTGCTGTCGAAGTCGGCGCTGCCGATGGTCGGCACCGCCAACAGCTACAACGAGACGGGGATGCTCGACCACGACGCGGGCTTCTCCCCGTACTACTTCCGCCTCGCGCCGCCCAACCGGCGGCTGGCGCAGCACGCCGCCTACTGGGCGAGCCACGGCCAGGTCGGCGGCAAGCGCGCCCGCACCGTGGACGTCATCTACAACGCCGACCCGCACGACCTGTACAGCAGGGACCTCGCCTCGTCCTTCAAGAGCTCCTTCACCGGCTACGTGAAGGACGGGCAGGTCGTCGTCCGCGACTACGACAGCCCGGGGAACCTCGGCAAAACCGTCCACGAGCTGTGCCAGAAGCCGCCGGACCTGTTCTACTACGCGGGCCGGTCGGACGAGTTCCGCACCTTCACCAACGTCCTCCAGCACACCTGCCCCAGCGGGCAGATCGTCCTCGCCGACGACGAGATCGCCAAGTACGTCAGCGACAACGCCCCGCAGATCGGCAAGGTCGCCACGTTCCGGCTGTTCTACATGCCGCTCGCCGCGCACGAGGCGTGGACGGACGCGTGGGTCGGCGACCGCCGCAACGTGTTCTTCAACGCCTACCCGGGCGCCGTCGACTCGATCATCGGGAGGAACGCGCCGCGCGACCTGCGGCCGTCGGAGACCCGCGCCGCCGTCAGCTACGACGCCGCCTCGGTGATCGGGTTCGTCGCGGGGCAGGTCTTCACCGCGCAGGCGGCGCCGCCGACCGCGGGCGGCGTGTTCGCGGCGCTCGACGACCCGGGCGAGGGCCCGCTGTGGAACGGCGCGAGCGGCGTCCTGCAGTTCACCGGGCGCGACGACGGCCACGTGGTGGAGGACAAGCCCGTGCTGCTCGCGACCGTCCGCGCGGGCGGCGCCGTCGAGGTCAAGGAGGTCTGCGGCCGCCTCGTCACCGGCCACCAGGCCCGCGCCGACTGCCCGGCGGGCGACGGCACGCCGTCCGAGCCGTCCCGCTGACACCGCCCCGGGACGTCCCGCTGACACCGCCCCGGGAGCGGCCCGGGCGAGGGCGCACGAAGGCCCCCGGTTCCGTGCGAACCGGGGGCCTCAGGCGCGTTCAGCGGGGGCGGGAGCCGGCGCGTCGGCCGGCCGTGCTGTCAAGCACTGCGCTTGAGGACCTCCGCCGCTCCGGCCACGTCGTCGATCGACCGGGTGCCCGGCCCGACGTACCGGGCGCTCGGCCGGACGAGGCGGCCGGTGCGCTTCTGCTCCAGGATGTGCGCGGCCCACCCGGCGGTCCGGCCGCAGGTGAACATCGCGGGCATCATCGCGGTCGGGACCTCGGCGAAGTCCAGGATGACCGCGGCCCAGAACTCCACGTTCGTCTCGATCGGCCGGTCCGGGCGGCGCTCGCGCAGCTCGGCGAGGGCGGCGTCCTCCAGGGCCTTCGCGGCCTCGAAGCGCGGCGCGTCCAGCTCCTTGGCGGTGCGGCGCAGCACCCGGGCGCGCGGGTCCTCGGCGCGGTACACGCGGTGGCCGAAGCCCATCAGCCGGTCGCCGGAGTCGAGGATGTCGGTGACGACCTTGCGGGCGTCGCCGAGCTGCTCGACCTTCTCGATCATCGGCAGGACGCGGGCCGGGGCGCCGCCGTGCAGCGGTCCCGACATGGCGCCGATCGCGCCGGAGATGCTCGCCGCGACGTCCGCGCCGGTGGAGGCGATGACGCGGGCGGTGAAGGTCGAGGCGTTCATGCCGTGCTCGGCGGCGGAGACCCAGTACGCGTCGATGGCCCGGACGTGCTTCGGGTCGGGCTCACCGCGCCAGCGGACCATGAACCGCTCGGTGATCGTCGCGGCCTCGTCGATGCGGCTCTGCGGCACCATCGGGACGCCGATGCCGCGCGCCGACTGGGCGACGAACGACAGCGCCGTCACCGACACCCGGGCGAGGTCGGCGCGGGCCTGCTCGTCGGAGATGTCGAGCAGCGGCTTCATCCCGTACGCGGGGGCGAGGGTGGGGAGCGCGCTCTGCACGTCCACCCGGACGTCGCCGGAGGTGACCGGCAGGACGTGCGGGTCGGCGGGGGCGAGGCCCGGGTCGAAGCTGTCGTCGACCAGCAGGCCCCAGGCGTCGCCGAAGGAGACGCGGCCGACGAGCTCCTCGATGTCGACGCCCCGGTACCGGAGGGCGCCGCCCTCCTTGTCCGGTTCGGCGATCTCGGTCTCGAAGGCGACGACCCCCTCAAGACCGGGTTTGAAGTCGGACATGTCGTCCTGCCTTTCGTCCCCAAGAGTGATAAGGCGGTGCCGTGCCATTGAACCCTGTCCGCCTTACTGACCAGTACCCAGGTCCATGTGAGATGCACAAACCCCAGGTGAGAGGCTCAGACGCTGTGGATTCCCCAACGCCCGACCCCGCACGGCTCCGCAGATCCTACGAGGGGGGCGAATTGGCCGAGGCGGCCGTCCCCGCCGATCCGCTCGCGCTGTTCGCCGCGTGGTTCGCCGACGTGCACGCCTTCGGGCTCCCGGAGCCGAACGCGATGGTGCTGGCCACGGCGTCCGCGGACGGCGTCCCGAGCGCCCGGACGGTGCTGCTGAAGGGGTACGGGCCGCACGGGTTCCGCTTCTTCACCAACTTCACCTCCGCCAAGGGCCGCGACCTGGCGGAGAACCCGCGCGCGGCGCTCGTGTTCCCGTGGCACGCGATGCACCGGCAGGTGCGCGTCGCCGGCCCGGTGTTCCGGCTGCCGCCGGACGAGTCGGAGGCGTACTTCCGGACCCGGCCGTACGGGTCGCGGCTCGGCGCGTGGGCGAGCGAGCACCAGTCGGGCGTCATCTCCGACCGCGCGGCGCTGGAGCGGCGGTTCGCGGAGCTGGCCGAGCGGTGGCCGGATCCGGCCGCGACGCCGGGCGGCGACGCGGTCGCGGAGGGCGACGCGGTGCCATTGCCGGACTTCTGGGGCGGGTTCCGGGTCGTCCCGGAGAGCATCGAGTTCTGGCAGGGCAGGCGCGACCGGCTGCACGACCGCATCCGGTACCGGCGGACGGCGCTGGACGATCAGGGCCGCCCGCTCGACGCGGACCCGGGCGCGGCCGGTCAGTGGGTGACGGAGAGACTGTCTCCGTGACACCGGAACAGCAGCCATCCCCCGCCTACGCTCCTGACACCCCCGGAGAGACCGCCCCGGACGCCGCGGACGCCGCCGCCGACGAGCCCGAGAATCCGCCCGGACGAGCGAAACCCGAGCGCCCCGAGTGCCCCGAAAAACTCGAGGAACCCGAGAAAGGCGAGGCCCCCGGCTCCCGGCCGGCCGCGCGGAGCCGCCGCGGCCTGGTCCGGCGGCTCGCGATCGACACCCGCCCGCTCGGCCACCCCCCGTACCGGCGGCTGTGGCTCGGGCAGGGCGTGTCGTTCGTCGGCTTCCAGGTCACCGCGGTCGCGGTGCCCGTCCAGGTCTACGACATGACCGGGTCGTCGTTCTGGGTCGGCGTGCTCGGGCTCGTCAACCTCGTCCCGCTGATCGTGTTCGGGCTGTGGGGCGGCGCGGTCGCCGACCACATGGACCGGCGCAAGCTGCTGTTCTCGTCGTCCTGCGTGATGTGGGGCGCCACGCTGCTGCTGCTCGTCCAGGCGCTGCTGCACCTGGACAGCCTCCTGCTGATCATGGTGGTGGTGGCGGTGCAGGCGACCGGGTTCGCGGTGTCCTCGCCGACCCGCAGCGCGATCATCCCGCGGCTGGTGGACAAGCCGCTCGTCCCGGCCGCCAACACGCTGAACTTCACCGCCAGCCAGGTCGGGATGCTCGCCGGGCCGCTGTTCGCCGGCGTCATCCTGGCCCGCTGGAGCTACGGCGCCGCCTACGGGATGGACGCGGCGCTGTTCACCGTCGGGCTGTGGGCGGCGCTGCGGCTGCCGTCGATCCCGCCGCTCGGCGACGTCGCGGGCTCGCCCGGCCTCCGGTCGGTGATCGACGGGCTGCGCTACCTCGGCACCCAGCCGGTGCTGCTGATGTCGTTCGTCGTCGACATCATCGCGATGGGGATCGCGATGCCGCGCGCGCTGTTCCCGGAGCTGGCCGAGACCCGGTTCGGCGGCGAGGGCGCGGTCGGCTACCTGTTCGCGGCGATCGCGATCGGCGCGTTCCTCGGCGGGCTGATCTCCGGCTGGATCGGCCGCGTGCACCGGCAGGGCATCGCCCTCGTCGTCTCCATCGTGGTGTGGGGCCTCGCCGTGGCCGCCGCGGGCCTCGCGCACCAGCTGTGGCTCGCGGTGCTGCTGCTCGCCGTCGGCGGCGGCGCCGACCTGGTGTCGTCGGTGTTCCGGCAGACGATGCTCCAGACGTACGCCCCCGACGAGATGCGCGGCCGCCTCCAGGGCGTGTTCACCGTCGTCGTCGCGGGCGGTCCCCGCCTCGGCGACGTGCGGGCGGGCGCGGTCGCGAGCGTCGCCGGCGCCACCGCGTCGTGGGTCGGCGGCGGCATCGCCTGCGCGGTCCTGGTCGTCGCGGTCGCCTTCCTCGTCCCGGCGCTCCTGCGCTACGACACGAGAACCGCCGAGACCGTCCCGACGGCCTGACCAGCGGGCGGCCGATCAGCGGGCGGCCTGACCAGCGGGCGGCCTGACCAGCGGGCGGCCTGACCAGCGGGAGGCTTGGTCAGCGGAGGGCCTGGGCGGCGACCTTGAGGTCGTCGACGAGGCCGGCGTACATGGCGTCGCGGTCCTCGGCGCGCAGCACGGCCGACGGGTGGATCGTCGCGACGACCTGGGCGTCCGCCTCGCCCGGCGGAGTCTCGTCGATCTCCCGCCCGGCGGCCGGGGTGCCGATCGTCTCCAGGTCGGGCAGGGCGAGCAGCCGCCCGCGCAGCCTCGTCACCCGGAACGACGAGCCCAGCAGCGCCTTCCCGGCCGTCGCGCCGAGCACGACGACGACGTCCGGGTCCAGGGTCCGGAGCTCGGCCAGCAGCCAGGGACGGCACGCGCGCATCTCGCCCGCGTTCGGCGTCTCGTGGATCCGCCGCTTCCCGCCCGCTTGGCGCTTGAACTTGAAGTGCTTGACGGCGTTGGTGACGTACACGTCGCCGCGCTCGATCCCCGCCTCCTCCAGGGCCTGGTCGAGGACGCGTCCGGCCGGGCCGACGAACGGGTGGCCCTTGCGGTCCTCCTGGTCGCCCGGCTGCTCGCCGACCAGCACCACGCGTCCGCCGGCGGAGCCCTCGCCGAACACCGTCTGCGTCGCGTTCTCGTAGAGGCCGCAGCCGCGGCAGCCCTCCGCCGCACGGCGCAGCGCGCCGAGATCGGAGCGCTCCGCGGGGGAGTCCGGGAGGAACGGCTCTGCGTCCTGGGAAGTTTTCGCGTTCATCTCGCGTTTCCCCGTACCCGCTGCCCGCGGGATATTCGCGGGGCCCGGCGGCGGGGGACCCATAGCAAGTAGACTTCAAGGCCATAAGACTGGAGGGAGCTGTGACCTCACACGGCCTGATCGATACCACGGAGATGTATCTCCGGACGGTGTTCGAGCTCGAAGAGGAGGGGATCATCCCCCTCCGCGCGCGCATCGCCGAGCGGCTCTCCCAGAGCGGCCCGACGGTGAGCCAGACGGTCGCGCGGATGGAACGCGACGGGCTGCTGCGGGTCGAGGGCGATCGGCACCTCGAGCTGACCGACAGCGGCCGCGGCCTGGCCACCCGCGTGATGCGCAAGCACAGGCTCGCCGAGTGCCTGCTGGTCAACGTCATCGGGCTGCCCTGGGAGGACGTCCACATCGAGGCGTGCCGGTGGGAGCACGTGATGTCGGAGGAGGTCGAGCGGCGGCTGGTCGCGCTGCTGGACAACCCGACCACCTGCCCGCACGGCAACCCGATCCCCGGCCTGGACGAGCTCGGCGGGCACGGCGACGACGCGGCCGCCGCGCCGCTGTCGGTGATGACCGCGGTCGCGAGCGCGTCCGGCGCCGCCGCCGTCGTCCGGCGGATCAGCGAGCAGGTGCAGATGGACAGCGACCTGATGCTTAGACTCAAGCAAATAGGGATACAACCGGGACGAGAGGTGACTCTCCGGGCGACCGATGACGGGGTGCGGGTGACCTGTGACGACGAGGCCGACGGTGCTGCGACGGAACTGCCGCGCGACATCGCCGAGCACGTCTTCGTCAGCAGGCGCTGACACGGTCGGCGTGCCGCCCCCCGCCCCCGCCGCGACGGTCTATACCGAAGATCTCCATACCATCGCGCCGTTCGGGCGTATCCCGGTGGCGGGTTCGTCGTTCAATACGACGAGGCAAACACGTACGAGGACCGCGCCGCGACGCCAGGTGATCATCACGGCGGGCGGTGCGGACCGGCCGCGCGGAGGCGGCGCGGCCGCCGGCGGGACCGCGACTGTGATCGGGATGGGGAGATGAAGCGTTGGGGGGAAGCGCCCTTCGAGGCGCATCTGCCGCCCGAGACCGTCCTCAACCAGATGGAGATGGCGGTCATCGTCTGCGACCGCTTCAGCAACGTCATCTACGGCAACGCGTTCGCGCGCCAGCTCTTCGGGTTCGGCGGCGACGAGATCATCGGGCACTCCATCCTGTCGCTCGGCATCGCCGAGGAGGACCACGAGCAGGCCACCGAGCTCGCCCGGCACGTCCTCAAGGGCGGCGTCTGGGAGGGCACGTTCTGCAACCTGCGCGCCGACGGCACCACCGTGTACACGCGCGCGCACGCCGTCCCCCTGCGGCACCCGTCCGGCGCGGTCGACGGCGTCGTCATCTTCGCGCGCGAGGCGCTGCGCTCCAACCAGCGCGACCAGGAGCGGTACGGGCTGCTGGAGCGGATCGGCGAGCGGCTCGCCGGGTCCCTCGAACTGGAGGCGACGCTGCGGCGGGTCGCCGACACCCTCGTCCCGCAGTTCGCCGACCACTGCTTCATCGACCTGTACAGCGGCGACCGCCTCTACCGGCGGGTGTCCCGGCACGCCGGCAACTGGGAGCCGCCGCCCGGCACCTGGGCGGAGGTCGGCGAGCCCGTCTCCTACCCGCCCGGCCACTTCAGCGCCAAGGCGATGGCGCGCCGCGACGCCGTCCTCGTCGAGGACATGGTCCAGCACCGGTTCGCCGCGCCGACCGAGTCGTCGCTGCGGCTCGGCGAGTCGATGGGCATCACCTCGGTGATCTCCGCGCCGCTGCTGGTGCGCGGCGAGCTGCTCGGCGTGATGAGCCTGGCGCTGTCCAACCTGTCGAAAAGACCCGACCCGCACTACGACGGCTTCGACCGCGACCTGCTCGGCGCCATCGCCAGCCGCGTCGCGCTCGCCGTCGACAACGCGCTGCTGTTCGAGGAGGAGCGCGAGACCGCGCTCGCCTTCCAGAAGCACCTGCTCCCGGGCGACCGCCCGCCGCCGCTGGACGGCCTGCAGATCGCCTGGCGGTACGAGCCGGCCCGCCCGCTGGAGGCGCACGGCCACGGCATCCAGACCCAGGTCGGCGGCGACTGGTACGACGTGATCCCGCTGTCGGCCGGGCGCGTCGGGCTCGTCATCGGCGACGTCGAGGGCCGCGGCGCCCGCGCCGCCGCGGTGATGGGGCAGCTGCGCGCCGCGCTGCGCGCGTTCGCGCAGGACGACAAGCCCCCGGCCGACATCCTGCGCAAGCTCGACGAGTGGGTCCGCACGATGACCCGGCCCGAACGGATGCGGTCCGGCTGGAACAGCGACGATCTCGTCCGCCCGCCGCTGGTGTCGTGCACCTACTTCGTGTACGACGCGTGGTCGCGGGTGCTGGAGTTCGCCAACGCCGGCCACGACCCGCCGCTGCTCATCGTGGACGGCGAGGTCGGCGAGCTGGAGTTCGAGAGCGAGGGCGCCATGCTCGGCGTCCGCGCGCCCGGCATGGGCGGCGAGATCCTGTTCAACGAGGAGCAGTCGGAGCTGAAGCCCGGCTCCACGCTGGTGCTGTACACCGACGGGCTCATCGACCGGCGGCCGAAGGACGACGGCGAGTACTACACGCGGGAGGAGTCCCGCGAGATGGTCCGCGCGGCGGTGCAGGAGGTCGCGCGCGGCGGCGTCGAGGCCATCGCGAACGCCGCGTACGACGCCGTCCCCGGCGACATCGACGACGACGTGGCGATCGTGGTGATCCGCACCGCCGCCGACGAGCTGGCGGTCGAGGAGCGCACGTTCCCCGCCGAGCCGATCATGGTGTCGGAGGCGCGCCGGATGGCGGCCGACGCGTTCGCGTCCTGGGGGATGCTCGACGAGCAGGCCGAGCTGGCCTGCCTGCTGGTCTCCGAGGTCGTCACCAACGTCGTGCTGCACGCCACGTCGACACCGCAGCCGCGCCGCGAGATGGTCGTCCCGGTGCCCGCGGGGCCGCCCGGGCGCGGCGGCGAGCCGCTGAGCGCGCCGCCGCCCGTCCAGTTCAACACCGCGCAGGTCGGCGGCTCGTTCGAGGCCGGTCTCGACCCCGCGATGGACGCGGGCGGGTTCGACGAGGACGACTGGAACCTCGGCGCCGACCTCGGCCGCCGCGAACCGCCGACGAAGGAGTTCCGGCTCCGGCTGCGGCGCGGCGGCGACGCGATCTGGGTCGAGGTGTTCGACTCCGACATGCGGCTGCCGCGGATCCGCAGCGCCGGCGAGACCGACGAGGGCGGCCGGGGCCTCTACCTGGTCGACCAGCTCGCCACCCGGTGGGGCGCCCGGCCGACGAACGACGGCAAGGCCGTCTGGTTCGAGCTGCCGCTGACCCCGTGATGCGGGCGTGGGCGGTGGACGCGCCGGCTCCGATCGCCTCGGGGCCGCTGCGCCGCGCCGACCGGGACGTCCCGTCGCCGGGGCCGGGGGAGCTGCTGGTGCGCGTGCTGGCCTGCGGCGTCTGCCGGACGGACCTGCACGTCGCGGAAGGCGACCTGCCCGTCCACCTGCCCGGCGTGACGCCCGGCCACGAGATCGTCGGGGAGGTCGCCGAGGCGGGCGCGGGCGCGCTGCACGCCGCCGGCGACCGGGTCGGCGTCGCGTGGCTGCGCGGGACGTGCGGGGCCTGCCGGTTCTGCCGCAGAGGCGCCGAGAACCTGTGCCCGTACTCGGTCTACACCGGCTGGGACGCGCACGGCGGCTACGCCGAGTACGCCCTCGCCGTCGACGCCTACACCTACGCGCTGCCACCCGAGCTCGACGACGTGCGCGCCGCGCCGCTGCTGTGCGCGGGCATCATCGGCTACCGCGCCCTGCGCCGCGCCGATCTCCCGCCGGGCGGGCGGCTCGGGATCTGGGGGTTCGGCGGCTCCGCGCACCTCGCCGCGCAGATCGCGATCGCCGAGGGCGCCGACGTGCACGTGTTCACCCGCAGCCCCGCCGCCCGGGAGCTGGCCCGCTCGCTCGGCGCGTCCTGGGCCGGTGACTCGTTCGACACCTCGCCCGACCCGCTCGACTCCGCGATCGTCTTCGCGCCCGCCGGCGGGCTCGTCCCGGCCGCGCTCGAACGCCTCGACCGCGGCGGCACCCTCGCCATCGCCGGCATCCACCTGAGCGACGTCCCGTCCCTGGACTACCAGCGGCACCTGTTCCAGGAGCGGCAGGTCCGGTCGGTGACCGCCAACACCCGCGCGGACGGCGAGGAGTTCCTGCGCCTCGCGGCCCGCCTCGACGTCGCCGTCACCACGCACCCCTACCCGCTGGACGAAGCCGACCGCGCCCTGGCGGACCTAGCCGCCGACCGCTTCACCGGAGCTGCCGTCCTCGTCCCGTAACTGTTACGACCACCTCAACCGACGCCCCGGCCACGCAACGACCTGGACCGTCGCGATCGCGAGCGAAGCCGGATTCGAGCCGGCGAGAATCCGATCGCGCAGCGAGCCCCCAGGGCGAGTCGGAGCGATGCAGCGATCGCACGAGCGCCCGTTGAAGGGAGGGCGTCCAACGCCCGACCGCCGAGAGCGGTCAAATAGGCACAGCCGCGACGTGGGCCCAGGACTGGGTGAACCACAGCTCGCCGCCGATCACGCGGGGCTTCGCGCCGGTCTTGGGGCCGCCGTCGACCTCGTCGGTGAGCGCCTCGCGGATCCGATCGGCGGACGCGTCGTCGCGCGCGCCCGCGAGCCACGGCTCCACCGGCCGCTCGACGGTGAACACGTCGAGCCGGCGGATCGTCGCCCCCGCCGACGTGATCATCTCGGTGAGCCGGGCGATGGACGGGGTGCCGGGGTGGTCGGGGTCGCGCAGCCGCTCGATCCGGTCCCGCTCCGGGCCGGCGAGGTTGCCGCGGACGAGATCGGCGATGATCAGCCGTCCGCCGGGCCGGCAGACCCGCAGCAGCTCGCGCAGCACCCGGTCCGGCTCGCCCAGCGTGTACAGCGAGAACCGTGCCGTGACCAGCGAGAACGCGTTGTCCCGGTAGGGCAGCGCGGTGGCGTCGGCCTGGACGGCCGGGCCGGTGGGCTGCGGGCGCGGATCCTCGCGGGTCGCCATCGCGGGCGGCCGGTCCCCGTCGCCGGCCGGGCCGGTGATCCGCACCGGGCCCGTCCCGAACTCGACCGTCGACATCCGGCCGCCCCGTCCCGGTTCCTCCGGCGCCGGCGTCGCGTCCACCGCGGTCATGTGCCGGACCCGGGGGCGCAGCGCGGCGGGCATCGGCCCGCGGCCGCGCGCCACGTCCAGGCACACGTCGTCGCGGTCGGGTTCGACGAACTCCAGCAGGCGCCGCAGGTGCGGGGCGATGCCGCCGGCGGTCTCCTGGACCGCGGTCGCCGGATGCGGCACGGGTGGTCTCCCTCGGCTCGGACCGGCTCCTCGGGCACGGGGACAGGCGTGAAGCCGGTTTCGCCAGTTATGACTCCCGGTGCGGGCGGGAAGTTCGGATCCGGGGGCGGGGAAATTCGCCGCCGGCGGCGTCAGCCTCTCAGGTGCTCGCCGTACAGCGCCCCCACCACCAGCACGAACACGATGATCACCGCGGCGCGGGTGGGCATCGGCATGCGCAGCTTCACCGCGACCCAGCGCACGCAGAACGCGGCGAGCAGCGCGACGACCGCGAGGCTGAGGAGGCCCTCGTCCATGGTCACCTTCAATCCGGGGGGAGTGCCGCCATCTAGAACGATAGACGCGTAAGGCAAGGGTTACCTCGGAGTAGGAGCCGCGCGAGCCGCCCGATAATCTCGCGAATGTGGCAGATGCGAAGGAAGTAGACGGCCGGGACCGGCTGGACGACCTGATGACCAACGTGGCGCGGGCGCGGGTCGCCCTCGGCCTCGCGGCGTTCGCCGCGCCGAAGCTGACCGTGAAGCTGATGACGTCGGCGGGCGGCACCGACCCGGGACGCGACTACGTCGCCCGGATGTTCGCCGCCCGCGAGATCGCCCTCGGCGCCGGCTACCTGCTGAGCGACGGGCCCGGGCGGAAGCTGTGGGCCCGCGCGGGGCTGCTCGTCGACTCCCTCGACACCGTCAGCGGGCTGCGCACCCGCCGCGGCCTCCCGCTGTGGGTGACGGCCGGGGCCACCGCGATCGCGGGCGGTTCCGCCGCCCTGGGCGCCGCCAAGGTCGCCCGCGACATCATGCGCTGACGTCCCCGGACGGGTCCCGGCCTCCGCGCCGGGGCCCGGATCCGGCGCCGCCGGGTCCCGATTTGCGGTGATCTCTGTGGGTAGACCTCCCTCGTCCGGCAGGCGAGGGGGGACGGCGGTATGACCGCTGACACGGTGGCGCGCGGCGAGCAGACCATGCCCAAGGGCAGGGACCTCTACGTCATCCTCGGCGCGCTGATGCTGGCGATGCTGCTCGCCGCGCTGGACCAGACGATCGTCTCCACGGCGCTGCCGACCATCGTCAGCGACCTCGGCGGCCTGAACCACCTGTCCTGGGTCGTCACCGCGTACCTGCTGGCGTCCACCGCCTCGACGCCGCTGTGGGGCAAGCTCGGCGACCAGTACGGCCGCAAGCGGCTGTTCCAGGGCTCGATCGTCATCTTCCTGGCCGGGTCGGCGCTGTGCGGCATCGCGCAGGACATGAACGAGCTGATCTTCTTCCGGGCGCTGCAGGGGCTCGGCGGCGGCGGGCTGATGGTCCTGGTCGTCGCGATCGTCGGGGACGTCGTCCCGCCCCGCGACCGCGGCCGCTACCAGGGGATGTTCGGCGCCGTCTTCGGCATCGCCAGCGTGTGCGGGCCGCTGCTCGGCGGCTGGTTCGTCGACAACCTGTCGTGGCGCTGGGTGTTCTACATCAACCTCCCGATCGGCGTCGTCGCGCTGGCGGTCATCGCCGCCGTCCTGCACGCCTCGGGGGAGCGGGAACGGCACCGCATCGACTACCTCGGCACGCTGCTGATCGTCGGCTGGTCCGTCGGGCTGGTGCTGATGACGACCTGGGGCGGCACCCGCTACGACTGGCTGTCCGCGCCGATCGTCACGCTCGCCGTCGTGTCGGTGGCGCTGATCGCGGTGTGGCTGCTGGTGGAGCGGCGCGCCGCCGAGCCGATCATGCCGCCGCACCTGCTGCGGCACGCGGTGTTCTCGCTGTCCTCGGCGATCAGCTTCGTGGTCGGCTTCGCGATGTTCGGCGCGCTGACCTTCCTGCCGATCTTCCTGCAGGTCGTGCACGGCGTCTCGCCCACGCTGTCCGGCGTGCACCTGCTGCCGATGATGATCGGCATGCTGGTCGCGTCGATCGGCTCCGGGCAGCTGATCAGCAGGACCGGCCGGTACAAGATCTACCCGGTGGTCGGCACGCCGCTCATCGCGATCGCCCTGTACCTGCTGTCGCGGCTGGACGAGAACTCCTCCACGCTGTCGATGAGCCTGCGGTTCGCGCTCCTCGGGTTCGGCCTCGGCCTGGTGATGCAGGTCCTCGTCATCGCGGTGCAGAACGCCGTCTCCTACCAGGACCTCGGGTCCGCGACCTCGGGCGTCACGTTCTTCCGGCAGATCGGCGGATCGTTCGGCGTCGCGGTGTTCGGCTCCGTCTTCAGCAACGAGCTGGCCTCGCACGTCGAGGACCTCGCCAAGGGGCGGCTGCTCCCGCCCGGCTTCGACCCGTCGGCGGTGCAGGGCAACCCGAAGCTGCTCGACCGGTATCCCGGGCCGGTGAAGCAGGGCGTCCTGCACGCGTACGCGCAGTCCATCGACACCGTGTTCCTGTGGGCGGTGCCCGTCGCGGCGGTCGCGTTCGTCCTCACCTGGTTCCTGCGCGAGGTCCCGCTGCGGGCCACGTCCCAGACGCCCGACTACGGCGAGGGCTTCGGCGCGGCGCCGACCGTCCGCTCGTCCCGGCACGAGATCGAGCGGTCGCTGAGCGAGCTCATGCGGCGGGACGCGAAGGCCGCGGAGGTCTACAACCGGCTCGCCCGCCTCTGCGGCGTCGACATGCCCGCAGGCAGCATCTGGGCGCTGTGCCGCATCGCCAAGGACGAGACGGTCGCCGGGACGGACCTCGCCGACCGCGCCGGCGTCCCGATCGAGCAGGGCCGCCCGTACGTCGACCGGCTCGTCGACGCGGGGTACGTCGACCGGACCGACGGCGTCCTCGCCATCACCCCGTCCGGCCGGGCGACCGCCGAGCGGCTGTTCGCCGCCCGCCGCGAGGGCCTGGCGAAGCACGTCGAGGGCTGGTCTCCGGAGGAGCATCCGGAGCTGTCGGACGTGCTGACCCGGCTCGCCCGCGTGTCGCTGGGGCAGGACGCCGACGGCGGCGTCCTGAAGCGCGGCCCGGCCGCCGAGACCGCCACCTGACGCGCCCCCCTCCCGGGGCCGCTGGCGCCGTTCCGTCCCGCGGTGAGCATCGGGTCGCCGAGACTCAGCTCACATGGCGTTGCGCAACGAGGGATGTAATCTCATACTGACGACCGAATCTCACTCGGTTTCGGGACGGAACCCCAGAATTTTGGAGGCGTAGTGGCCGAGGCGTACATCGTCGGCGCGGTCCGTACCCCCGTCGGTACCAAGAAGGGCGCCCTCAAGGACGTGCACCCCGCCGACCTCGGCGCGCACGTGCTCAAGGAGCTCGTGAACCGGACCGGCGTCGACCCCTCCGCGGTCGAAGACGTGATCATGGGCTGCGTCATGCAGGCCGGACCGCAGGCCCTCGACATCGCGCGCACCGCCTGGCTGTCGGCCGGGCTGCCGGAGAGCGTGCCCGGCGTCACCATCGACCGCCAGTGCGGCTCCTCCCAGCAGGCGATCCACTTCGCCGCGCAGGGCGTGCTGTCCGGCACCCAGGACCTCGTGATCGCGTCCGGCGTCGAGCACATGGCCAAGGTGCCGATGGGCGCCACCATCGTCCAGGGCCTCGACTTCCCGTACGGCGAGGGCTGGGGCGAGCGCTACGGCCAGCAGGAGATCTCCCAGTTCCGCGGCGCCGAGCTCATGGCCGAGAAGTGGGGCTTCACCCGCGAGGACCTGGAGAAGTTCGCGCTGGAGAGCCACCGGCGCGCCGCCAAGGCCATCGAGGCCGGCTACTTCGACCGCGAGATCGCCCCGCTCGCCGGGCTGACCAAGGACGAGGGCGCCCGCCCCGACACCACGCTGGAGAAGATGGCGGGGCTGAAGACCCTCCGCGAGGGCGGCGTCATCACCGCCGCGGTCTCCTCGCAGATCTCCATCGGCTCGTCGGCGCTGCTCATCGCCTCCGAGGAGGCCGTCAAGCAGCACAACCTGACCCCGCGCGCCCGCATCCACACCCTCGCGCTCACCGGCTCGGACCCGGTCTACATGCTGACCGGCCCGATCCCGGCGACGGAGAAGGCGCTGGCCAAGTCCGGCCTCAAGATCGACGACATCGACGTGTTCGAGGTGAACGAGGCGTTCGCCCCGGTCCCGATGGCGTGGGCGCACGACACCGGCGCGTCGCTGGAGAAGACCAACCCCAACGGCGGCGCCATCGCCACCGGCCACCCCCTGGGCGCGACCGGCGGCATCCTGATGACCAAGCTGCTGCACGAGCTGGAGCGCACCGGCGGCCGCTACGGCCTGCAGACGATGTGCGAGGGCGGCGGCCAGGCCAACGCCACCATCATCGAGCGTCTGTAGTTTCTGCAATCCCTGGCGTTCCTTCGTGGCCCATCCCCGGTTCGGGGGTGGGCCACGGGTGTTCGCGGGGGCGGGATGATGGCCGGGTCGTTCCCTGGACCGCTGAGGGTGGAGCATGTACGAGACGATTCTTTACGAGGTCGCGGAGCGGGTCGCGCGGATCACGCTGAACCGGCCCGACGCCCGCAACGCGCTCAGCGACCAGATGATCGACGAGCTGCTCGACGCGTTCGAGCGGGCGAAGGGCGACGACGGCGTCCGGGTCATCGTGCTGACGGGGGCGGGCGACCGGGCGTTCTGCGCGGGCGCCGACCTCGGCGGGCTCGGCCGGGCGCAGGCGGACGGGCGGTCCGTCGCGGACGCCGGCGCGATCCGCGAGAGCGCCCCGTTCCGGCTGTTCACCGCGTTCCCGAAGCTCGGCAAGCCGATCATCGCGCGGCTCGGCGGGCACGCGGTCGCCGGCGGGCTCGGCCTCGCCGCGGCCTGCGACCTGGTGGTGGCGGCCGACGACGTGAAGCTCGGCACCCCCGAGGTCAACGTGGGCCTGTGGCCCATGATGATCATGGCGATCATCAACCGGAACGTCGCGCCGAAGCACGCGTTCAAGCTCTACTACACCGGGCAGCGCGTCACCGCCGCCGAGGGCCGCGAGATCGGCCTGGTCACCGAGGTGGTGCCGCGCGCCGAGCTGGACGCGCGGGTCGACGAGCTGGCCCGCACCATCGCGGCGAAGAGCCCGCTCGGCCTGCGCCGGGGCCGCGACGCGTTCTTCGCGATCGAGGGCCGCCCGCTGGAGGACCAGGTGGAGCACCTGCTGTCCGAGCTCGTCGGGCTGGCCGCGACGGAGGACGCCAAGGAGGGCATCACGGCGTTCCTGGAGAACCGCGCCCCCGACTTCCGGGGCCGCTGACGGCGCGCGCCCGGCGCGCGCCCGGCGCGCGCCCGGTGCCGGCGGCGTCAGGAGACGGCGGTGAGGGTGAGCGTCCGCTGCAGTTCGGCGGCGCGGGCGTGCATCCGGTCGGCGGACTTCTCGATCCGGGAGAGCTTGCCGGTGCGGCAGGAGATGGCGAGCGCGCCGACCGCGGTGCCGGTCGCGTCCGTGACCGGGACCGCGGCGCAGCCGGTGCCGAGCGCGTACTCGTCGCGGTCGAGGGAGAGCCCGCAGGGCGAGCTGAGCGTGCTCAGCAGCCGCGCCGGTTCGGTGATGGTGTTCGGGGTGAGGTCGACCAGCGGGTGCCGGGACAGGTAGTCGCGGCGCCGCTCCTCGTCGAGCTGGCTCAGCATGCACTTGCCGAGCGCGGTCGCGTGCGCGGACTCGTCGAAGCCGACCCACAGGTCGACGCGGGGCGCGCGCGGGCCGTCGGCGATGTCGATGAGCCGGATCTCGTCGTCCACGTGCATGCCGAAGTAGCACGCGACGCCGAGCTCGTCGCGGAGAGCGATCAGCGTCGGGCGGACGCGGGCGAGCAGCTGCTGCGTCCGGCTCCGGCCGTGCAGCGACTGGACGCGGTCGCCGAGCACCCAGACACCGTCCGGCAGGCGCATGGCGTAGCCCTCGTAGGCGAGGGTGCGCAGCAGGTGGTAGGTGGTGGCGAGGGGCAGCCCCGCCTCACGGGCCAGCTGCTTGGCCGGCGCGCCGCTCGGGTGCGACGCCACCACCTCCATGAGGTGCAGGGCCCGCTGCACCGAGGCGATGAGAGTGGGTCTGCGTGTCTCATCCATCACGCACAGCGAACTCCTCCGGCCCGGCCGGGTCAAGGGCTTTGCCGGTACTCGGCCCTGGCGGCCGCGACACGCCCGCACGGCGGAGAAGTACACGGCGGGCCGACCGGGGAGTAACTTCGGGACAGTGCAACCTCTGGGGGCGGATCCCCCAGACCCCCAAGGGCTGCCGCCCGGTGGGCGGGCGGGAGCAGCGGGAATCGCTTCCGAGGAGCCGGCATGAGCCAGCCGAGTCGCAGCCAGACGACCGTCGACGAGCGGACCGCCCGGCGGGTCGCCGAGGAGGCCCGGGAGACCGAGTGGCGGCTGCCGAGCTTCGGCAGGCAGCTGTTCCTCGGCGACTTCCGGCTCGGCCTCGTCCACCCGCATCCCCGCCCGGACGACGACGCGCGGCGGCGCGGCGAGGCGTTCCTCGCGCGGCTCACCGAGTTCTGCGCGACCCGGATCGACCCCGCGCTGATCGAGCGGGAGTCCCGCATCCCCGACGACGTCGTCGAGGGGCTGCGGGAGATGGGCGCGCTCGGCATGAAGATTCCCGAGCGGTACGGCGGGCTCGGGCTCAGCCAGCTCTACTACGGGCGGGCCCTGATGGTCGTGGGGTCGGTCAGCCCGGCGCTCGGCGCGCTGCTGTCGGCGCACCAGTCCATCGGCGTCCCGCAGCCGGTGAAGATGTTCGGCACCGAGGAGCAGAAGGACCGCTGGCTGCCGCGGTGCGCCAAGCAGATCAGCGCGTTCCTGCTCACCGAGCCCGACGTCGGCTCGGACCCGGCGCGGCTGCGCGCCACCGCCGTCCCCGACGGCGACGACTACGTCCTCAACGGCGTCAAGCTGTGGACGACGAACGGCGTCGTCGCCGACCTGGTCGTCGTCATGGCGAGGGTGCCGAAGTCGGACGGGCACAAGGGCGGCATCTCCGCGTTCATCGTGGACATGGCCGCGCCCGGCATCACGGTGGAGAACCGCAACGCGTTCATGGGGCTGCGCGGCATCGAGAACGGCGTGACGCGCTTCCACGACGTGCGCGTCCCGAAGGCGAACCTGATCGGCGCGGAGGGCGCGGGCCTGAAGATCGCGCTCACCACGCTGAACACCGGGCGGCTCTCGCTGCCCGCGATCTGCGCGGCGAGCGGCAAGTGGGCCGCCAAGATCGCCCGCGAGTGGTCGCGGGAGCGGGTGCAGTGGGGGCGGCCCGTCGGCGAGCACGAGGCCGTGGCCCGCAAGGTCGCGTTCATCGCCGCGACCGCGTACGCGCTGGAGGCCATCCTCGACCTGTCCGGGCAGCTCGCCGACGACGAGCGCAACGACATCCGGATCGAGGCGGCGCTGGCGAAGCTGTGGTCGTCGGAGATGGCCTGCCGGATCGCCGACGAGCTGGTCCAGCTGCGCGGCGGCCGCGGCTTCGAGACGGCCGAGTCGCTGGCCGCGCGGGGCGAGCGCGGCGTGCCCGCCGAGCAGATGCTCCGCGACCTGCGGATCAACCGGATCTTCGAGGGCTCCACCGAGATCATGCACCTGCTGATCGCGCGGGAGGCGGTGGACGCGCACCTGTCCGTCGCGGGCGACATCATCGACCCCGACGCGTCCGCCGCGACGAAGGCGCGCGCGGCGGCGAAGGCCGGCGGGTTCTACGCGCGCTGGCTGCCGACCCTGGTGACGGGCGCGGGGCAGCGGCCGAACGCGTACGCCGAGTTCGGCGCGCTCGCCAAGCACCTGCGGTACGTGGAGCGCGCCTCCCGCAAGCTCGCCCGGTCCATCTTCTACGCGGCGGGCCGCTGGCAGGGCAAGCTGGAGTACAAGCAGGGCTTCCTCGGCCGGATGGTCGACATCGGCGCCGAACTGTTCGCGATGAGCGCCGTCTGCGTGCGCGCCAATGCCGATTCTTCCGGTCTTGGTCCGCTTTCCGGATCCATTGTCGACGGCGCGAGCGAGGCCAATGTTCCGGGCGCGTCCGCGGTGCTGCTCGCCGACGCGTTCTGCCGGCAGGCGCGCGTCCGCGTCGAGGAACTCTTCGACGGGTTGTGGCGCAACACCGACGAGATGGACGTGAAACTCGCGCGCGCCGTCCTCGCCGGAGATTTCGCCTGGGTCGAGGAAGGCGTATTGGACCCCTCCATTCCCGGCCCGTGGATAGCGCCCGCCGAACCAGGGCCGAGCGAGCGGCCGAGCGTGCACCGCACCATCGGCTGAGAGAACCCGTGCCGACCTGCGGTGCGTGACCGCCGGGCCGCTGTGCGCTACGGTGACGTGTCCCGGTCGCCGGTCCGTGGGACCGGTCACACCGGGACAGACCGGTCGCCGATTCCGTAGGCCGATTCCCGAACGCCGGGCATTCCGGTTCCGTACGGGTGGGTAGACTGTCCCGACCTTGCGCCAGAGATCAGACCATCCCGAGGGATCCGGTCCGTCGATCCGGCGAAAACAAGCAGAACGCCAACGCACCCAGCGAGCGGGAAGTATGCAGCAACCTGGTCAGAAGAAGTCCATCGCAGGCACCCTACTCAACCTCCTCGGCAGCGGGCCGAAGCCCGAGCCCTCGGCGCCCACCGCGGGCGACGGCGAGGTCATCCAGCCCGCCGCCGGCGACGGCGCCCTGGAGAACCACCTGGGCGGTGACGAGGCCCGCAACTACCGCAAGTACGAGTACGAGACCGTCGCCCCCCACGTCGGGCGCTCCCTGCTGGAGATCGGCTCCGGGCTCGGGCACTTCTCCGAGCAGTTCGCCGGACGCCTCGACTACCTCGTCGTCAGCGACAACGACCCGTACTGCGTCGGCGAGCTGCGCAAGCGCTACGACGGCAACGACGACGTCGAGGTCATCGACCTCGAGCTGCCGGCCGAGATCGAGATCCGGCAGAAGGTCGACACCGTCGTGATGATGAACGTCCTGGAGCACATCAAGGACGACGTCCAGGCGCTGCGCGACCTCGCGTCCGTCACCCTGCCCGGCGGGCGGATCGTGATCTGGGTGCCCGGCTACATGCAGCTGTACGGCGACTTCGACCGCAAGGTCGGGCACGTCACCCGCTACACCCCGGCGACGCTGGAGGCCTCCGTCCGCGAGGCCGGGCTCGTCCCCGAGGTGCTCAAGCCGATCAACTTCCTCGGCGGGATCGCCTGGTGGTTCGCGGTCCGCCGCGGCGGCGCCGGCTACCCCGACCCGCGGCTGGTCAAGATCTACGACCGGACGGTGGTGCCGGTGACCCGCGCCATCGAGCGGCTCGTCCGGCCGCCGTTCGGGCAGACCGTCTTCTGCGTGGCCCGCGTCCCGCGCTAGCGCGGCGGCCGCCGCGCGCCCGCGCGGCGGCCCGGCGACGCCCCGGCGGGCACGAGATCATCACCATGTGAACTCGTGCCCGCCGTTTTCGGTATGTCGCCCGTTACACGGCGCAATGGGCGGAGCACACTGGGAAGTGGCCGGAACGGTCGCGGACCGCCTCTCCGGGGGGAGGAGCACCGCATGCTTCCGCGGTGCGCGCCCGTGAAGGCCGGCCACGTCCGTTCCCGTGTGGTCCGACGGTTCAGTGGCGGGGGTCCGGGAGGGGGGCTCCCGCCACGGAACCATGCCCGTTCGCGGCGGAGCGCCCGCCGGAGCGGGCGGCGGAGCCGGCGAACAGCGCCAGCCGGTGCGCGGTCGCGGCGGCCTCGCCGCGGTTGGCCACGTCGAGCTTGCCGAGGATGTTCGACACGTGCACGCTCGCCGTCTTGACCGAGATGAACAGCGCCTCGGCGATGTCGCGGTTGCTGCGGCCCTCGGCGACCAGGCGCAGCACCTCGTACTCGCGCGGAGTCAGCCCCAGCGGCGCGGACGGCTCGGCGCCGCTCCGGCGCGGCGCCCGCGTCCGGCGCAGCAGGTCGGCGACCTGCCCGGCGAGCGGCTCGGCGCCGAGGCCGGCGGTGATGTCCGCCGCGATCCCCAGCCGCGCGGCCGCCGCGTCGTGATCGCCGTCCGCGAGCGCGGCCTCGGCGGCGTGGACGAGCGCCTGCGCGCGGGTGTACGGGTTGCCGATCCCCTCCCACGCGGCGGCGGCCGCGTCCCAGGCGGCGAGGTCGAGGACGCCCCGGGCGCGGGCCGCCTCGGCGTCGAAGACGAGCTTGTGGGCGCGCTGCAGCGGGCCGCTGATCGTCAGGCCCGCGGCGCGCTCCTCGATCCGGCGCAGCACCGGCGCGGCGGGCGCGCCGATCTCGGCGCAGGCGGTGACGCCCGCGACCAGCACCGGCAGCGCGTAGCGGGCGTCGTCGGGCAGGCCCGCCTCCTCGATCACCCGCTCGACCGGCGGGAGCACGTCCTGGGGGCGGCCCTCGGCGAGGGCCATCCGCGCCTCGAGCCACAGGGTGCTGAAGTAGTCCTGCGTCTTCAGCCACTTCATCTTGAGCCGCATGATCTCGCGGGAGCCCGCGAGGCGTTCGCGGGCGGTGGCGAAGTCGCCGCGGGCGAGCGCCACGGCGCCGGACAGGACCAGCAGCGACGTCCGGATCGTCACCGCCGGCTCCTGCTCCATCGCGTGGTTCATCACCGCGATGGCCTCGTCCCAGCGGCCGAGGGAGACGAGCGGCTCGGCCTGGTTGATGCACAGGAACGTGCCCTGCGTCCGCGCCACGCCGTACTCGCGGGCCAGTTCCTTGCCCTGCGCCGCGACGGCCGCGGCCTCCTCGTGCCGGCCCGCGCCCTCCAGGAAGTGCGACTTGATGACGTAGTAGCGCAGCAGCACCCGGTGGTTGCCGGCGGCGGTGACGATCCGCTCGATCTCGGCGAGCGTGCCCTCCGTCGCGGCGCTGTAGTCGGAGTAGTCGATGTCGGCGCAGAACAGCGTGATGAGCGCCTGCGCCTCGGCGACCGGGTCGTTGAGCTTGCGCGCGATGGCCAGCGATTCCGCCGCCGCGGCCTGGGCCTCGGGGATGTCGGTGGAGAACCGCACATAGGTGGCGAACGTCGCGAGGACGCGCGCGCGGAGCACGGTCGGGGGATCGGCGGGCAGCGCCTTCACCGCGGCCCGCAGGTCGTCGACGAAGCCGGGCCGCGCCATCTCGTAGCGCATGTGGCCGCGCAGCTCCAGCAGCGACGCCCAGCGCTCGGTGTCCATCGCGTCCTCGCCGGCCGCCTCGACCTCTTTCAGCGCGGCGGTCGCGAACTTCAGGCCCCGGTCGTACTCGCCGGCGAGGTCGGCGGCGGCCGCGGCGTCCTCCATCACCTTGGTGTGGTCGGCGCCGATGCGTTCCGCCGCGTCGGGCACCCGGTCCCAGAGGTTCAGCACCCGCGACAGCATCGTCAGGCACTCGGCGTAGGCGAGCGCCTTGCGCGCGTCGGCCGCCGCCCGCCACGACGCGACGAGCGCCCATGTGGCGTCGTTCGCGGCCTTCCAGTGGTGGCTGAGCTCCACCCAGAGCCGTCCGGACGGGACCAGGCCCGGGTCGTTCTCCAGGGCCTCGGCGTAGCGGGTGTGCAGGCGCGTGTACTCGCCGGGCAAGAGGTCGTCGTGGACGGCCTCGCGGATCAGCGCGTGCCGGAACGCGTACCCGTCGCCGTCCACGACCAGCACGTTCGCGGCGACGGCCGGGCGCAGCACCCGGGTCAGCGCGGCGTCGTCCAGCCCCGACACGGCCGCCAGCAGCGCGTGCTCGATCCGGGTGCCGCCGCCGCTGGCGTCCCGCAGCACGTCCTGGGTCTCCTCCGGCAGCCGCTGCACGCCCGCCAGCAGCAGATCGCGCAGCGACTCGGGCAGCTCGCAGGCGAGCGTCCCGTCGTCGTCGAGCAGCGCCTCGATGAACAGCGGGTTCCCCTCGCTGCGGGCGTCGATCCGGTCGACCAGGCCCGCCGGCGGCGCGTGCCCGAGCACCTCGGTGACCAGCGCCGCGACGTCCGAGCGGGCCAGCCGGGTGATCTCCAGCCGGCTCACCCGGTCGACCCGCTCCAGCCCGCCGAGCAGCGGCCGCAGCGGATGGGCGCGGTGCAGCTCGTCCGACCGGTACGTCACCACGATCAGGACGGGCGCGACGCTCAGGTTGCGCACGAGGAACGACAGCAGGTCGCGGGTGGAACGGTCCGCCCAGTGGGCGTCCTCGATGACGAGGACGACCGGCTGCCGCTCGGCGAGCCGCTCCAGCAGGGTCAGGACCACCTCGAACAGCCGCGCGCGCTCCTCGCCGGACGCGGCGTCGCTCTCCGGCTCGCCGAACTCCGGCAGCAGCCGCGCGAGGCTCCCGGTGTCGCCGCGCGGGACGAGCGCCGCGACGCCGTCGATGCCGATGTCGCGGACCAGGCCGCGCAGCACGGTGGTGAACGGCGCGAACGGCAGGCCGTCGGAGCCGAGCTCCAGGCAGCCGCCGAGGAGCACGCGGGCCTGCCCGCCGCCGCCGACGGACGCCGCGAACTCGCGGATCAGCCGGGTCTTGCCGAGGCCGGCCTCACCGCCGACCAGCACCGCGCCGGGGGCGGCCGCCAGCGCGTCCTCCAGCACGGCGAGCTCGGCTGCCCTGCCGACCAGGACGGGACTCATCGCACGCGCGCTCACGTCACAAGGATGCCAAATGAATCCGACAATCCCACCTGAATATCAGTCGGTGAGATGGCGCCAGCCCTGACCGCGGTGCTCGTCCAGCCCGGCGACCGGCCCGCCCGGCAGCGGCGGGTGCGCCGAGGTGCGGACCGGACCCGCGTCCAGCACGCCGCGCGCGCGGAAATGATCGAGGTCGAGCATCTCGGCGCCGGTCAGCAGCGGCGCCACCGGCGCCCCGGCCGCCGACAGCCGCTCCATCGCCTCGTCCCTGGTCAGCCGGGCGATGGCGGCCGCCACCTCGGCGTCCAGCTCGGCGACCCGGCCGAGCCGCTCGGCGAACGGGACGCCCGCCGCCTCGTCCAGGCCCAGCGCGCGGCACGTCGCCGCCCACAGCCGCTCCTCCGACACGACCCCGAGCGTGATCTTCAGGCCGTCCTTGGTGGCGTAGACCCCGTAGCCGGGCACCGGCCCGGTCACGTGCGGCGCCGGGGCCGCCGGCTCGACCGGTTGCGGCCGCGTCGCCTCCGGGACGGTGCTCGTCCAGTGCGCCAGCACGTCGGCCATGCCGAGGTCGATCCGGTCGCCCTCGCCGGTGGCGCGGGCCTTGAGGCACGCGGCGGTGATCGCGAACGCCGCCATCGTCGCGGCGGCCATGTCGGCAACCGGCAGCTCCTCCAGGGACGGTGACACCGCGTCCGGCGGCAGCGTCGCCGCGTACGCGCGGTAGTTGACGTCGTGCCCCGGCACCTGCGCGAGCGGCCCGTCGGCGCCGTAACCCGAGATCGAGCAGTACACCAGGCTTGGGTTGCGCGCGCGCAGCACGGCGTCGCCGACCCCGAGCCGGTCCGCCACACCGGGGCGGAACCCTTCGACGAACACCTCGGCGTTCTTCGCGAGCTCCAGGCACCGCTCGCGGCCCTCGTCGGACTTGAGGTCCAGCACGATGCTCCGCTTGCGCCGGTTGAGCAGGTCGAAGTGCCCCTGGAACATCCGCATGGGCTCGCCGCCGGGCGGCTCCACCTTGAGGACGTCGGCGCCGAGCTGGGCGAGCAGCTGCGTGGTGTACGGGCCGGGCCGCCACATGGTCAGGTCCAGCACGCGCAGTCCGTCCAGCGGCGCCATGTGATCTCTCCGCGGTCTCGGCCCTCCGGCGGGCGGGCGCCCGTCCTCCCGCCATCGTGTCGATCTCCGGACCGCTCAGTCAAGCAAATGCTTGGTCAGACCGGCGTGGTCGGAACCGGCTTGGTCAGAACCGGCGTGGTCAGAACCGGCGTGGTCAGAACCAGCAGGGCCCGGTGCCCCAGGCCCATGACCACTCCTCCGGCACGAGCAGGTGGATGTGGCACGACATGTCGCCCCAGACCACGTACGGCCCCTTGTCGTCCCAGCCGACGAAGCCCAGTTCCACCTGCGTCCGGAGCTGCGCGGGCAGCTGCTGGGGCGTCGCCTTGGGCTTGGGCGCGGCCTCCGCGGGCAGCGTGCCGAGAGCCAGCGTTCCGGACAGCGCGAGCGCCGCGACGGCGGCAGTGACCTTCCTCATGCGCCGATCCTGCCTCCCCTCACCCGAAAATGCCAGTGTTTACTGGCAAGATCCTGCGGGCGGGCTCGGGAACGGACGTCACGGTCGCTCCCGTCCTATCCGGACCAGTTCCACCGGAGATCGCGCCACGAGGATGAGCATGGGGATGCAGACCGTCTGGATCGGCGAGAAGCGGCTGTGCCAGGTGACCGTGTCGGGCTTCCAGGACGTACCGGGCTTCGGCCTTCTTCCCAGGGGCCGGGTGAACGGGGGCGCGGAGATCGTGCGGGGCGCGCGGGCGAGGCTGCTCCGGCACGGCGTGGTGATCGCCGAGGACCTCCGCATCGGGGCGCTGATGGGAAAGGCCGGCCTCACGTCCCGGCTGGAGGCCAGGGAGCGGATCGGCATCCTGGGCCGGTGCGTCCTGGCCATCGGTCACCGGGGCGTCCTCGACGGCGATCAGATACAGGCGTACGTCCGCGCGGAACCCGCGGGGGTCCCGCCCGATCTCGTCCTTGGGTACCAGGATGCTTTCCCGGAGCAACGGCGCCTGCTCGGACGAGCCGAGGTCCGCGAGGTCGCCGCCGACCCCCTGGCAGGGCCCGTCGCGCGGGCCGTCGTCACCGAAGGCGGGCTGGCGGTCGGCGCCCGGGTGCGGGTCGTGCGCGATGGGCGTCCGGTGGCCGAGGCGCTGCGCCTGCTGGCCCTCGCGGACGGAGGCGGCGGACCGCTGGACGAGCTGACCCAGGCGAGCACGGGGACCCTGTACCTGGGCCATCCCGACGTGCGTCCCGGGGACGTCGTCCAGGCGTATGACGTGCCGCCTCCGCAGCAGACCGAGGGACGCAAGCGGCTCCTCACCGTCCTGTCCGCGGGGTCGAACGCCACGGTGGCCGTGGCGCGCGTCCAGCCGGTGCAGTTCTCGCCCCACGGAGGAGAGGAACTGGCCGTCGGGCACCGCGCACGGGTGCTCCGCGACGAGGTCGTCGTGGCCGACGGGCTGACCGTCGGCATGGTCGAAGAGCCGGGCATGCTCAAAGAGGTGGGCGTCAGTTACGGCCTCGATACGCGCGTCGGCTGGCTCGATGTCGGCGTCGACTTCCCCGGCCTCCAAAGTGGAGACGAGATCGAGCCGTATGAGGTCCTGCCCGCCGGCCACGAGCCGGAACCGGAGATCAGGCGGCCCGAGAGCAGGCGGTTCCTGATCGGCCTCACCATCGGACTCGGCGCCGTCATCGCCTCGTTCGGTTCCGCGGACATCTGGGCGGCCGTTATGGCATGGCGGTCGTTCCGGACACCGTCCGCGGACGACGGCGCCCTGGACGGGGGCTCGGCGCTGGGTCTCGTCCTGCTCTTCACCGTGCTCACCGCCCTGTGCACCTGGATGCTCGTCCTGGGCCACGTCCGCCAGCGCCAATGGCGCGAGCAGGCGCGCCGGCGGTCCGGTGCCGCCGGGGGCGTCCGTTGACGGAGCGTCCAGTTCGGGTGATGCTGGCCGGGTAGGGCCAGGGGCGCGGCCTGTTTCCGCTGGTCACCACTGTGGGGGTGGTTGAGATCCGCTTCGGCCTCTTCTACGAGCACCAGCTGCCCCGGCCCTGGGCGGACGGGCAGGAGCTGCGCCTCTACCAGGACGCCCTCGACCAGGTCGAGATCGCCGACCGGGTCGGGTTCGACTACGTCTGGGAGGTCGAGCACCACTTCCTGGAGGAGTACAGCCACTCGTCGGCGCCGGAGGTGTTCCTCGCGGCGGCGTCGCAGCGGACGGAGCGGGTGCGGCTCGGGCACGGGATCGTCCAGCTCCCGCCGGCCGTCAACCACCCGGCGCGGATCGCCGAGCGGATCGCCACGCTCGACCTCGTGTCGAACGGCCGGGTGGACTTCGGGACGGGCGAGTCGAGCTCCGGCGCGGAGCTCGGTGGGTTCGGCGTGCGGCGCACCGAGAAGCGGGCGCAGTGGCAGGACGCGATCGACGCCGTGACCAGGATGTTCGTCGAGGAGCCGTTCGCCGGATGGCGGTCGCCGTACCTGCGGATGCCGCCCCGGAACGTCATCCCGAAGACCGTGCAGAAGCCGCATCCGCCGCTGTGGGTGGCGTGCTCCAGGCGGGAGACCATCCAGTTCGCGGCCCGCAACGGGATAGGCGCGCTGTCGTTCTCGTTCGTCGAACCCGAGGACGCGGGGAAGTGGGTGGACGAGTACTACCGCATCCTGGAGTCGGACGAATGCGTCCCGGCGGGGTTCGCGGTGAACCCGAACGTGTCGGTCGTGCTCCCGATGATGCTGCACGAGGACGAGGCCACCGCGATCGACCGGGGCATCGACGGCGCGCACTTCTTCGCGTTCGCGCTGGCCCACTACTACGGGACGACGCCGCACGACCCGGGGCGCACCAGCGTGTGGGACGAGTTCCAGGAACGGCGGGCGTCCAAGGGGTTCGACCGCGAGCAGATCATCGCCAACGCCGAGTCGCTGAACGTGAACGTCGGCTCGCTGCGCGGCGCGGTCGGGACGCCCGGGCAGGTCGTCGATCTGATCCGGCGGTACGAGTCGGTCGGCGTCGACCAGATCTCGTTCGTGCTGCAGGCCGGCCCGAACGAGCACGAGCACATCTGCGAGAGCCTCGAGCTGTTCGGCGAGGCGGTGCTGCCGCACTTCACCGAAGGACGCGAGGAGCGGGAAGCGGCCAAGGCGGAGCGTCTCGCGCCCGCCATCGAGGCGGCGCTGGCGCGGCGGAAACCGCCCCGGAGGTCGCCGCCCGGCTACCGGATCGACGAGGACGCCGAGGTCGCCCGCGCCCGGCGCTCGTCCCGCTCCCGCCGTCCCGCGCGCCAGGAGATCCGCGCGGCGGCGAGGCGGCGGGCCACGCGGGGCTTCTACAAACTGGTCCACGGCAGGACGGACGAGCAGATCGAGCGGCGCTTCGGGCCCGGCGCGCAGCGGCTCTTCTTCACCGGGATGGCCCGCGCGTACGATCCGTCCGCCGCGGCCGGGTTCGCGGGCGACATCGAGTTCCGCCTGACCCCCGGGCACGGGCCCGCGACCGCATGGACGATCCGGGTCTCCGGCGGGCGGGCCAGGGCCCGCGCCGGCGGGTCACCGGACCCGGACATCGCGCTCGCCGCCCGCACGGCCGACTTCCTGCGCGTTCTCGCCGGCGACGCGAACCCGGCGACGCTGCTCATGGACGGCCGGCTGGCGATCCGGGGGAACTACGAGCTGGCGCCGAAGATCAGCGAGATGTTCGGCGGCCCGTCCCCCTACTGAGGAGGGGTGGCCGTGGTCCCCCGATCACCACGGCCACCACTACGTCTGATGCACCCGGCCCCGTCCGGGTTCGCGGCGGGTTAGCTTGGGCGGGTGAGGATTCGGGGGATCGTCGCCGGTGTGCTCGTTCTGGTGCTGGGCGGGTTCGCCGTTCCCGCGCGTGCGGCGGACGGGCTGGGGCCGCTGGTCGACGTGGCGGCGCGGCGGCTCGACGTCGCGGACCTGGTCGCCGCCGCCAAGTGGGGGACGGGCAAGCCCATCGAGGACAAGGCGCGCGAGCAGCAGATCCTGGACGCGGTCGCCGAGCGGTCCGCGGCGATGGGCGTCGACCCGGCGACGGCGCAGCGGATCTTCCGCGACCAGATCGAGGCGGGCAAGCTCGTCCAGCGCGGGCTGTTCGCGCGGTGGGCGCTCCGGCCCGGCGACGTCCCGGCGCACCGGCCCGACCTGGACAGGGAGGTCCGGCCGCTGCTCGACCGGATCACCGGCGAGCTGCTCGCCGGCATCAAGGACACGCAGGACGCGCGCCGGAGCCCGTCCTGCCGCGCGGAGCTGGCGAAGGCCGTCGGACGGGTCGAAGGCGCCCGGCATCCCGACGCGCTGCACCGCATCGCGCTGACCCGCGCGATTCCCTCGATCTGCTGACGAAGTGCCCCCGCGGGGTTATTGGACCCGGTGTCGGCATGGTTATGTGCCTCTGTGACACGGGATGCGGGACACGTCGTGATCGGCCGGTACCGGCTGGTGGAGCTGCTGGGCGAGGGCGGGATGGGCGCCGTCTGGCGCGCGTACGACGAGCGGATGCGGCGGGACGTGGCGCTCAAGCGGCTCAAGCTGCCGTCGAGCCTGGAACCGGGGCTTCGGGACCAGCTGGTGGCGCGCATGGAGCGGGAGGCGCGGTCGGTCGGGATGCTCAAGCATCCGGGGATCATCACCGTCCATGACCAGTTCCACGACGAGGACGGCCTGCCCTGGATCGTGATGGAGCTGGTGCGGGGCCGGTCCCTGGACGCCGCCGTCCGCGAGGACGGCCCGCTGGACGAGGCGGAGGCGGCCCGGATCGGCGCGCGGATCGCGGAGGCGCTGGCCGCCGCGCACCAGGCGGGGGTCGTGCACCGCGACATCAAACCGGCCAACATCCTGCTGGAGGGCGAGCGGGTGGTGGTCTCCGACTTCGGGCTCGCCGCCGTCCCCGGGGAGACCGCCCTCACCGCCACCGGCGCACTGCTCGGCACTCCCGCGTTCCTGGCCCCCGAGCAGGTCGACGACCGCGAGGCGACCGCCGCGTCCGACGTCTGGTCCCTGGGCGTCACGCTGTACGCCGCCGTCGAAGGGCGTCCCGCGTTCGCCGGCGGCAGCATGGCGGCGCTGCTGCTGGCCATCTCGCGGGGCGAACCCGCACCGACGCGGCGCGCCCGGCTGCTGGCGCCGGTCCTGCGGGACCTGCTGCGCCGCGACCCGCAGCGGCGTCCGAGCGCCGCCGCCGTCGCCGCCACCCTCAACGCGCTCGCCGGCACTCCGCCGGCCGGAAACCCGCCCGCCGAGACCTCACCGGCCGCGGCGGAGCCCGTCGCCGTCCCGCCGCTCCCGCAGCCGTCCCGCCGTGCCTTCCTGGTGGGCGGGGGCGCAGCCGCGGTCGCCTTGGCCGTCCCCGTCGGCTACGTCCTGACGCATGACGAGAAGCGCCCGGACCGGAAGCACGGCCCCGCTGCGTCGGCTCCGCCTTCTCTGGGGCACGTCCTCAACGGCCATGAGGGCCCCGTCAACGCGGTGGTGTTCAGCCCGGACGGCAGGACCCTGGCCACCGCGAGCGACGACCACACCGTCCGGTTGTGGGACGCGGCGAGCCGCGCGCCGCTCGGACAGCCCCTCGCCGGCCATACCGGCGCGGTGTTCACGGTGGCGTTCAGTCACGACGGGAAGACCCTGGTCAGCGGGAGCGAGGACAAGACGGTGCGCGTGTGGGACGTGGCCGCCCACCGGGTCGTCGGGAAGCCTCTCGGCGGTGTGTACGACGCCGTCCACGCGGTCGCGTTCAGTCCCGACGGCAAGATCCTGGCCACCGCGGTCCGCGGCGACGTCCTGCTGCGGCACGCGGGCACCCGCAAGGTCTTCGGCGATCCCGCCGTGCACCTCAACATCGTCAGTTCGATGGTTTTCAGTCCTGACAGCGGAACCCTGGTGACCACGACCGAGAAGGTGTTCCTCTGGGATCTGGCCGACCCCGCGCATGCCCGCTGGAGGAGCCTCAAGGGCGACGCGGGCGGCGTCAGCGGGGCGGCGTTCAGTCCCGACGGCAAGATCCTGGCCACCGCAGGCGCGGCCGACGGCAACGTGCGGTTGTGGAACGCGGCCACCCGCAAGCCGATCGGCAAGCCCCTCACCGGCCATGCGCAGGGCGCCGAGGCGGTGGCGTTCAGTCCCGGCGGCAAGATCCTGGCCAGCGTGGGCAGGGACAAGGCGCTGCGGTTGTGGGACGTGGCCGCCCGCAAGCCGCTCAGGCCGCCCATCGAGGAGCACACGGACAGCGTGAACGCGGTGGCGTTCAGCCCCGACGGCAGGACACTGGCCACCGCGAGCAGCGACCGCACCCTCCGGTTGTGGGACCTGGCGACCCTGAACCCGCGGACACCAGCCTGACCGGGCGTATGGGCCGGCCCGTCGAACCGCCGCCGCGGGCCGTGCAACCTTCCGGCGCCCCGGCCGCATCAGGTGGGGTGTGGAGCGGCCGAGGAGCGTGCGCATGCCCGGACGGGACGACGAGTTCACCGCCTATGTGACGGCCAGGACGCCGTGGCTGCGGCGGGTCGCGTACCTGCTGTGCCAGGACTGGCATCGCGCGGACGACCTCGTGCAGACCGCGATCACCCGCCTGTACCTGCACTGGCGCCGCGCGTCGGCGGCCGACAACATCGACGGCTACGCGCGGACGGTGCTGGTCAGGGTGTTCCTCGCCGAGCAGCGCGGCGGCTGGCGGCGCCGCGTCCGGCTCGTCGCCGCGCCGCCCGACGGGCCCGGCGGCGCGGCCGACCTCGACGGCGCCCTGGACCTGCGGGAGGCGCTCGTCGCGCTGCCGCCGAGGCAGCGCGCCGCCGTCGTCCTGCGCTTCTACTGCGACCTGTCGGTCGAGCAGACCGCCGACGTCCTCAACTGCTCCACGGGGACCGTCAAGAGCCAGACGGCGCGCGGCCTGGACGCGCTGCGCCGCGCGCTGCGACCGGCGCAGAGCCTCACGGAGGGGGAGAACCCGGCATGAACGACCTCAAGGAACGGCTGGCGGAGATCGCCGCCGCGCCCGGACCCGTGACGTCCGTGGACGCCGCCGCGGCGATCAGGAGGGGGCGGCGGATCAGGCGAGGCCGGCGCGCCGCCGCAGGGACCGCGCTGGCCGGGCTCGCGGCGGCCGTCACGGCGGTCGCGGTGCTGCCCGGCTCACCGGACGGCCCGCACCGCACCGTCCGGCCCGCGGAGCAGGCAGGCTACCCGGCCCTTCTCGTGCCGCCGGCCGCGTTCGGCTGGCTGCCGAAGGGATACGCGCAGATCGCGGTCACGCGCTCCGAAGAGGACGGGACCAGCTACACGGTGGAGGCGGGACGGGGCGGCCGCCCGGCGCTGGACCTGACCGTCCTGGAGTCCCGCACCGAACCGCCGATCGCCAACCTCCCCGGCGGGAAGAAGGGCCGCTGGATGAAGACGGCGCTCATCAACGGGCACATCGGGCACTGGACGATCGTGCCGGGCGGCGCGGGCTCGAACCAGGTACCCGCCGAGCTGCGCTGGGAGTACCAGCCGCACCACTGGGCGCTGCTGTCGGTGACCGACCCCGCGGTCGCGCAGGAGGCGACCGTGCTGCGCATCGCGAAAGGCGTGACGTTCGGTTCACGCGGGCCGGCGGCGTTCCCGTTCCGGGCCAGGGGCGTCCCGTCTGGGTTGAAGCCGACCCAGGTCCGCGTCGGCACCGGGCCGGAGGCCTCCGTCTGGCTGACCTCGCCCGGCACGCCGGGCGGTGACCTCGGCATCGAGGTCGCGCCCGCGAGGCGGACCCGCACCCTGGTGAACACGAAGATCGACGGGCACCCCGCCTTCGACTCCCGGCTGCCGCACGGTGGCCCGAAGACGGATCGGAACCCGTCTGAGGCGCAGCGGCTGGTCGTCTACGGCGTGCGGGGCTTCGACGTCACCGTGCAGGCGACGGGCGGGCCGCTGCGGCGGCTGCAGGCGTCCGGCGGGCTGACCGGCCTGTACCGCCGCGTGCAGCTGCTCGGCGACGAGCCGGTGCGCTGGACGGCGCCGCTCGGCTGACCGGCGCGCATGGGCCGTTTGTGCCGATGAGGGTCTTCGGCGATGCTTGGGGCGTGTCAACGGAGACTCTCATCGGCGCTGCCGAACTGCGCGCGTTCCTGCACGGTCTGCCGGGTGTGGACCAGGTCGGGGCGGAGGAGCGGGCGGCGCGGCTCGCGACCCGGTCGATCAAGACGTCGGCGAAGGCCGAGGCGATCGATCTGGCCATCTCGATGGTGGACCTCACCACGCTGGAGGGTGCGGACACCGCGGGGAAGGTGCGGGCGCTGTGCGCCAAGGCCGTCCACCCTGATCCGTCCGATCCTTCGGTGCCGAAGGTCGCGGCGGTGTGCGTGTATCCCGACATGGTCGAGACGGCCGTCGGCTCTCTTGAGGGGTCGGGGGTCGGGGTGGCGTCGGTGGCGACGGCGTTCCCGTCGGGGCGGGCGCCGTTGGAGGCCAAGCTCGCCGACACCCGCGCGGCCGTACAAGCGGGCGCGAGCGAGATCGACATGGTGATCGATCGTGGCGCGTTCCTGTCCGGCGATGTCCTGAAGGTGTTCGAGGAGATCACCGCGGTCAAGCAGGCGTGCGGTGAGGCGCATCTGAAGGTGATCCTGGAGACCGGTGAGCTGGCCACGCTGGACAACGTGCGGCGGGCGTCGTGGTTGGCGATGCGGGCGGGCGCGGATTTCATCAAGACCTCGACCGGGAAGGTGTCGCCGGCGGCGACGTTGCC